>NZ_NEWJ01000068.1:0-14852 GCF_002135045.1 Halorubrum sp. SD683 | reverse complement strand
CCCCCGAACCCACCCCCCAAAGACCCGTACTAATACTTGGGAGAAACGATGCTCATCGGTTATAGTGGTGGACTGTGCCTCGACCGGCGCGTGTGTCGCGTGTCTCATTTTGGTGTTCGTGTTGAACACCCGCCGCCGATCTTCGACGGCGCCGACGCCAGCACCCACCGCTACCTGATCGAACGATGGGTTTACAGTAGTCGGCGAGAAACAGCCTCTTACGGGAACTCGGTCGAGAGGCCCCATGCCAAAGGAATCCTCTCGCCCGAGTGGGCGGTTTCTCAGGTGCGTTACTTCGTTAGCTCTGCCTGCGTCTATCGCACGGTGCGTCTTAAAGCCCCGGTAGCGCGAGAGACTCATCACCGCCGGCGCGGGACGTCGGGGGATAAGGTCGGCGGCGCTCATCGGTGCCCCTCCGTCGCGACGGTCAGCCCGTCGGCCTCGACGAGCCGGAGGAGCGGATCGGGAACCTCGTCGAGCTGCGGATCGTCGACGCGTTCAGAACGCGGCTCGCCGCGCTGCGTGGTCCGGATCTCGTAGATGTCCTGAAGGACGGTGACACCGTCGTCCGTGATCGTCCGGAACAGCGCGACCTTCCTCCGCGCCCGCGTGGGCCACCAACTGAGGCGCCCGCCGGTGGAGCTCCGTTCCCACCGGACCTTCGGGATGCCGTGGTCGTCGAGGAGATCGCTGGGGAGACGGCAGTCGTCGAGCAGCTCCCACTCGGAACTGGCGGCGGCGTCGGCGCTCATGGGCCGGTCCTCCCGAGAACACCCTCCTCGCGAGCGCGGACGCACCACCGCGCCACACGCTCGAAGGAATACTTCTCACCGTCGGCCTCGATCAGCACTTCTGCGTACCCGCTGTATGCGCCCCCTCGGTCGGTGGATGGCTCGACGATCTTGCCGTCGAGGGTCTGCTGGGAGTGTTCGGCCATCACCCGTCCTCACCCCGCAGTTCGGGAAAACAACTCAGGCAGGGGTTGAACGTCGGGACCTGTGCGGGGCGTTTGTGGGAGAAGTCGTCTTTGAACTCAGATACGTTACAGGCGGGGCGCGGGTCCCCGAAGTCGGGGTCCTGTCGGTGCGCGGTCCGACACCTGGTACTGGTCACTAACACCTCCTCGTCGATTCTCGGATCGGGGGTTCGGTCTGTGGCGGCCATGGTTTGGTCCAGCAAGACCGCCCCGAACAGCACAGCACCATATTTTAGGGGTGTGAAGCCCCCATATACAGTTGACCCAGGTCAGGAAGACCGGGTCGCTTGCTACACGGTTTTGACGGGGGCGTGCTAGGAACACGCCCCCGTTCTGCTGTCCGGGCCGCTTGCTAACGAGTAATTGTTCACCCTCACAAATAAAACCTCGCAATTTATCCCTTTGCAGGGTCCCAAACTATTAGAGGGTGGGTGTCGTACTGGTCTGTATATGCCCCGGGATGGCAGCGATACAAGACAAGCGGTGTTAGAAACGATCCGCTCCGCAGCTTGGCCTCTTTCAGTGAGCGAGATCGCCGACGAAATAGGCACCAGCGGCCAAACAGTAAGGAACCACCTTCAGCACCTTGAAAACAACCCGAACATCGATTCTCGGGAGCTCGGGCAAACCACCATCTACCGTTACGAGGAGCAAGACCTCGGTGTTGAAGACGAGAATATCAAAGTAGGGCTTGACCCCCGGAAGGAACCCGTTTCAGAACGTGTTGAGATGCAGGTCCGCTCGGTGAAAGAATGGGCAACGGACCGTTTTGTCGGCCTCCGGACAAACCCTCACACTGCTGTTCACCCGAACGATGGTGAGGCCGGCCCGGGTGAGAAAGTCCAGCTCCGTGTGATGGGAGTTCCAGGAGACTGGTCAGACAACCACCCGCGAGTGCTGTATGAAGACCGCCGCGACAGACTCCTTGAGGAAGAAACAGTCCCGGGGGAAGCGAACGTTCTGCTGTCGGGAACGCTGTACTCGAAGCCAACAACGCCCATAGAACACGTACGCTACCCCGCCGATTACGATCTCGAAGAACGCAAGGAGATGTCACCGTGGCTGTTCGAGCCATGCAACGACGCGGTGTTTCTCACGGATGTCGAGGTTGAATGGATCTCGCCGATCGGGCACCCACGGATCGAGTCAGAACCGCTTTCTCCCGGAGGTGAGTCCGATGAGTGAACAACAACCCGGCGAGAGGATGGACCCGGGAGAGAACGACGAGGCTCGCGTTCTCGACCCGGAGGAGTACACTCAGAAGCGCCGACTCCGTGACGTGTTCGACGCCCGCCGCCGGGTCGCAGAGTGGGAACGCGAAGCGCGGAACCTGAGGATGCAGCAGGGCGTGAACGAACAACAGGAGCGGCATTACATCCTCTCAGCGGTTCAGAGCTACCTTCGCGAGATCGAGCCGATGATGCTCGAAACCTACCCGGAGATCGGCGAGGAATACTGGAAGGACGTCGACCTCGGCAGTGTCGAGATTCCCCCACCGGAGTCGCTGGCCCCCGAAAATGCTGGCTCGGTTCACTCCGAGATAATCTCCGTCGAGGAAGCCGCCGAACCGCAACAAGCCTCCCTCGCGGGTATCGGATCGCTGCTCGGTCGCGACGTGTGGGTGTCGGCCCAATTCGAGGCACGCGTGATGAAGCGCGGTGGAGATGGTGAGGTGCCCGAGGTCGGGACGAACACAGTGCTGCTCCCCCGTCGGATAATCATGAAGGCGTTCAGGCAGGCGAACGTGTTCCTTTCGGAGGTCGGCCTCGATCTCGACCCGGACGACGAACGCCCGATGAACAACCTGTCCTGGGGCGAATGAAGGACTCACTGCTTTATCGACGGTGGTACAATCGCGTAATGGAAGACCCGCCGAACGACTTCCTCATGGTCATTTCCGCGTCGTCGAAGTCGGCAGTGAGTGGAACCGGGAAGACGACCTTAGGGACCGGCTGTGCGAAGACACTCGACGGAAGCAGTTCGGGATTCGACGCCGAGGAGCAGGCAACGCTGTCGGCTGGGGAGCTGGGCTACGAGATCATCCCGGGCGTCGAAACCCGGTCGGCTGTGGTGATCGACGAGTCGCAGGGGACGCCGGGCGGCGGTTCGGCGCTGAACACGCGTCGCGCCATGAAGACGGAGACGATCGAGACGATCGGGTCGATCCTCGCGAACCGGGACAAGATGCTGACCATCATCATCATCGTCCAGAACTTCTCGATGCTGGATTCCTGGATCTATCCGCTCGTCGACGCATGGCTGCTCATTAGGAAGGGACCGGGCCACCCCCAGGGGCCGGTCGCGACACACCACAAGGTCGAGATCGACGACTACGACCTGAAGAACCCGCAACTCCGCACACCGGCGGTCGAGGACCTGAGTTGGGACCCGCTTCCTGAGGACGATCCGGACTACCAAGTGATGGATAGGAAGAAGCAGGAGGCCAAGCAAAAATCCGACGGCAGTCCGGACGCCGACGGGGAACTCGGCGATCAGGAACAGCTACTTATCGCCGAAGGATACCGGCGTACTGGGACCGCGTGGCGGAAGATTCCCGAAAAAGACGAACGTCTCACGTACTCCTCGGAGTGGTATCGGCAGCGGATCAGCGACGGAGAAAGCGTTGGCGCTGCGAATTCATAATCGCAAGACAGCAGCGCCACAGCCGACGACAACAAAAACACCAATACCTCTGTACTGTCCCTTGCAAGTAGTTCAGAATCAGATCTAAACTGCTGAACCGGTGGGGTAGCGCCTCTCACACGGCACTATTCACCGATAGTCCAACAACACCGAATCTTGTCACCGTAGAGAAGGCGGGTCGAGGTGGGTCAGCGGTCGCGCCGTCGCGTGCGTGAGGAGAAGTCCGAGAAGTGGAGCTGGCGGATGTCGGTGAGAGCTTCAGCCTCACGTCGACAGCCGAGATCGTCGAGCCGCCGCAGCTCCTCGTCGGTGTAGGCGCCGGTCATTCGTCGACACCTCCGTCGGTCGCGCACACGCCGCTGTCCGGATCGGTGTTCGTGTCGTACTCTAACTGCTCCTGCTTGGCCTTCACCAGCTCGTCGCGGAACTCGACGATGAACTGCTCGGCCTTCTCGCTGTCAAACTGAACCTCTACTTCGGTGAACCCGAGGTCGAGCGTAAGCAGTACCCAGGCATACTCGTCTTCGGTTTGGTAGTCGAGTTCGTAGCCGATCTCGTCGACGACCATGTCCTTCCCGCGTAGGCGCCCGCCCGGCCCGAACTCAGGCATCGACATCACCTCCGTCGGCGGACCCGATCGTTTCGTGCCGCGCACCGAGTTCGTCGTCGCACTGTTCCTCCGAAACGTTCTCCCCAGATCGGGGAGTATCGTTGTTTGCTGCCATGGTTGGCGGCACGGTCGCGGGCGCTCCTACGCCCCGGCCACCTTCTGCGGGTGGTCCGTTCCGTGCGTACCCACTGGTCTCTCTGCCAACCACTTAGTCCTTACTCTGTAAGTGGCAGGTAATGCTTTAGTAATTCCATGAGCTATACAGGGTTAAGGCATGAGCGTGCAAGAAGCCGATATGACCGAACTCGACAGCCGCGATAAGTCCGTCCTGTCCGTCCTTGCAAAGGGACGCGTGAATCCGATGATGATCCGCGAGGAGACGGATCTCGACAAGGGCGACGTGAACACTGTTCTGAACCGGCTCGCCCGCGCTGGGTACGTCCGCCAAGTAACACACGCGCTGTACGAGCTGACCGACTACGGCGAAGAACGACTCTCCGAACACGGAATCACGTCGCCCGGCCTCGACATCCCGAACGAATACCGGATCGACTGTTCGGGCTGCGGGTTCGACGGTGGCACCTACGACTACTTCGCTGATCCGGACGCGCCGCAGTACTGCCCGAAGTGTGGGCGCCACGTCAACGACGAGGACGGTCCGCGTGTGATCCCAGCGGCGGAGGAACCGACCGCGCTATCCTGGGAACCAGATGAGTAGGACCGAGGACCCCCGGTTCCACCATGACCACACGGGGTCGCGAGAACACAGAATCAAATCTCTCTCGTTGCCCAACAGAGCGAATGCTGATGTGTAACGAGCGAGGTCAGCAGTCCGGGGGCAGCGGTGAGATTCGTACGGCCGCCCGCGTTCCCAGCCGGGTTTTAAATACTGAGGTGATTTCGCTCACCGCTCAGAGACACCAAATCGCGGTCGATGTGCAACCAGAGATATGAGAATCCAGAAGACCGATACACGCGAACGGAAGTGGGAGAACCTGAAGGAAGCGACCGGCAAAGGACACACCTCGCAAGCCCTCGACGTCGCCGCCGACTTCTACCTCCGCATGGCCGGCGGCACGACGGCGATCCCGAACGGGCAACTCGCGGAGCTGCTCGCCGCCGCCGAGGAGCGTGGGAGCCTCACCGGAGAGGAGATCGTCGAGATCCTGGACACCGAAGAACTCCCGCTCGACTACGAAACTGAGTGGGGGGTCGGTGAGGGGTGAGAAAATGCGGAGCGACGACTTGCCCACCGAGTCCGACGGCACAGCGCCGAGTTGGGTCCCCCACCCCTCCGACTACAACGTGCCAACGCCCGAAGACCTTCGCCGACTTCGCGAGGAAAGCGGGCTTTCCCTGCGAGATGTGGCCGCAAAGGTGGGCGTGAACAAGGACTCAATCAGGCGTTGGGAACTTGGAGAGACAGAGCCTTCGCTGGGTAATGGTCGGGACCTACTCCACTTTTACCAAGCCGAGATCGAGGAGGAGGAGGAGTAGCCCTTTCGACGGTCGCGAGGAGGTCAATTCTGTGCTGTTTTCGTCGTCGGAGTGGTCTCAGCGTCAGAAATCGCGGGAGGAAGGCGGTTCTGGCGTCGTCACCCCTGGGGTCTGGACGGGGAACAGCCGGGTCTAGAACCCGAACAGGTCCTGCCCGTCGCGATCGCCGCTGCTGGCGTCCGTACCCTCACCAAAGAGGATCTCGTCGGCGCCGATGATGTCCGCGACGTACTGATCTTCACTGAAGCCGAACATCTCCTCGTCTCGTCGCTTCTCATCGTCTTGGTCCTCGATGTCCGGGGTCGGTGGGCGCGTTCCGCCTCCGGCGGGACCCGTCGGTGCCGGAGAAGGCAGCCCTTGCCCGCCCTGACCGAACGGAGTTCCGGTAGGCGCCGGGCGCGGCGGCACGACCGCCACGTCATCCACCTGTTCGGGGACGGGCTGCTCCTGCACCGGCCCAACGATGGTGTCGGGGCGGGTGTCTTCGACCGGCGTCGTGTCCTCGACGCCGAGGATGTCTTCGCCAGGGGGCACGCCGACCGTGTCGTCCGTCTGCACCGTGGGTGTGTCGTCTTGGAAGTCGACCTGCGGCCCCTGAGTGGCGCCGACGTCCAGCGCCGTGTCTTCAGCCGAGACGACACCACCGATGATGCTGGTAGTGACAGGCGTGCCGATACCCGTGTCGCCGCTCTCGACGTCGGGGCGGGTGTCTGCGAAGGGGGCGGGCTGCGTGGCGTCCGTCGTCCCCTCCCCGACGGCGATCTCGTCGAGCGGGGAAACAACCGCGCCTGCACTGCCGAGAAGCCCCGCCCCGAAAGCGGGCGCGGCGCTGCTCGGCGCGCTCGCCGTCGTCGGAACAGAAGGCGTCTCGACGGCCTCACGAAGGTCGGTGTCCGGTTCAGCCTTCGCGATCTGGTTGCCCCCGATCCGCTCGCGAACAGCCGAGAAGTCTCGCGACTCACCGACGTTAGGTTTCCCGGAGCCGCCGAACGCAGGGTCCTGCTGGCGCGTGTTCGATCCGACGAAGCTCCCCTGTTCGTCGAGACCAGCCGCGCCTCGATCTCGCCCGGACCCGTACCCGTCGAGGTTGTCCGGCAGCACCTCGGGGTTCCCGCGTGGGTCTCCGTCGGGGCTGTCGAAGCCTTCCAGGTCGCTCTGGGAGATCGTCGTCGACGCGGAGTCGCCGTCGGTCGAGCGGCCGAACTGGCCGAGGTTCAGCTGGGCGCGGTCGTCCTCGACGAACTCTTGGAACTCACGCCCCGCTCGCGACGTCGCCGTGTCGAACGGGGCGTTCTGCCCCTGGCGGTACCCACGCCTGAACGCAGCGGGCGTGTCGCGGGCAGCAGCGCCGACATCGGTCGCTCTCCGTGCCGTCCGGACGGCCGCCGTGCCTGTCACGAACCCGCCAGCGAGTTCGCCAGCGGTCTTGAACGGGTCCTCCTCTGCTTGGGTGAGAGCCGACTCTACCGTTCGCCCAGCGACTTCCGTGCCCGTGTACGCTACCTCACCTGCGCCGTACTCGTCGACGGTTTCGGGGAGGTTCGCGCCCACTTCGACCGCCGTGTCGCCGATGAGGAGAAGCCCAGCGCCGCCCTGCGAAGCGAGCTCGACGGGCGCGCTCGCCGCGCCTTCAGCAACGTTGCCAGCCCCCGCACTGCCGGTGAGGCCCTCGACCGCCTCTCCGGCTCCCTCAGCGAACGGCGAGAAAGCCTCGCGGCGCTCCTCGATCCGGCGCTGAAGTTCCCGCTCGGACGTGTCGAAGAATCCCGCCCCAGCATCGTCCGTTTCCGTCGGGATCAGCCCTTTCCCCTCCGTGAGCGCGTCGGTGATGTCGGTGTTCAGCGTCCCTCGCTCACCTTCGCGCCCGCCGAGGCTCGGGCCGGTCACGTCGATGTCGTCTTGGTTCGGGTAGCCGATCTCGCCGGGGTCCTGGAACCCGACGTCGATCACGTCGAGACCGAAGCGCGTCACCTGCTCGTCGAAGTTCCCCAACGCCTGGTCGATCGCGTTATCGTCGCTCGACAGCGTCTCCGCGCCACGAACCTGCTGTTGCTCGGTTTCGACGTCTTCGACCGCTGGGTTCGGGGAGTCGGTCGAAGTCACCATGGCTGTTCCCGCCGTTCCGAGCATGTCCGTGCCGAGGCTCGGCGACTGGCTGGCGCGTTCCGTGTCCTCTCGCACCCGCGACTGGGGCGTGCCGGTCGTCCCGACTCCCGTCGTCCCCAGTGCGGTCGACTGGGACGCTCGCGGCGTTCCTTCACGGGCGCGGGAGCGCGGTGTTCCCGTTGTCCCGAGGCCCGTCGTTCCCAGCGACACCGACTGTGAAGCGCGATCGGCGGGCTGTACATCGCCGCCTGCGTCCGTGCTGGCGGGTTCGTTCCTCCCCGGCGCGTCGTCGAGCGCGTCCTCCCGCGCTGCCGAGCCGTCCGAGCGGTCGAACCCGTCGCCCGTGTCCCTACCCGGCGAACCTTCACCGGGCGGGTCGCTCGCCGGCGGCGGGCTGTCGCTGCCGGAGCTGCCTCCGTCCCGGCTGTCGACGGGACCGACCAGTCCAGGCGGCAGCCCCGTCGGCTGTGCCGTGTCCGACGGCGGGTCCGGGTCAGCGTCCGGCCCCGGCGGAGCGAGATCGTCGGCCTGTGCCTCCTCCTCTCGACGTCGACGCTGCTCGTCGCCGCTCTCCGAAGGGTCGTCGTCGCTGCTCGATCCGCCGCCCCCACCGCCGGGACCGCCGATCGGGCTACCAATACGTGCCATACAGACACGTACCCCGTGATGGGGCGTATAAGCAGCGAGCTAAACGGTGAGAGTCGATCTCGCGCACAGGTATCCTTATTGTGAGGGTGTGGTGAAGATCCGGTGAACAATGGAACGTCTCACTATCTCGATCGAGGACAACCAGTATGCCGAGATCGACGCCGAAGCCGAGGAGCGTGGGGTGTCGAAGTCCCAAGTTGTGAGGGAGCGGTTACGATCCGGTGAAGATACTGTGAACAGCGGTGAAGACGCTGTGAACGAACCGGTGAACTCTGGTGAAGATATTGTGAACCTTCGCGATCGCGTCGACGAACTGGAACAGCGCGTCGACGAACTGGGGGGTGAAACACCCCCGACCGCTCAGAGCGACGAGAGCGACGCGCTGAGCGGTTCGACGGGTGAGACGATGGAAACCCCTCACCGACCGGACGAAACGGCCGGGTCTCGCCCCGAACCCACCCCCGATAGCCCCAGCGTGGGCGACGACGCGCTCGAAGGTGCCTATCAGCAGTGGCTCGAAGCGAACGGGCCGAGGAAACCGAGCGTCCAGGAGATCGTCCTCGACGCGTTCCGGTTCCTTCGCGAATCCGGCGACGCCGAGACCAGCGAGCTGCGTGACCATCTTCACAGCTCACACCCCGACGCCTACGGGTCGCCGAAGTCGCTGTGGGACTCAGTCGGGAGCCGGTACGTCGCCGACGCGCCCGGGATCGAGGACGGCGGATACGCCCACTGGGAGTACGCCGGCGACGAAGCGGTCGCCGAAGAACTCTCAGAGTACCTATGAATAGCGCGTGACGTCGTAGGCTGTGTACGCGCACGCAACGCGTCGCCGGCTACGTTCGCCCTATTGGCTGCGGGCTACGTTCGGTGACCTTCGGGAATCCCGACCAATATACGGCGGTGAGGGAGGGTTAGCTACCGTAAATCAATCGTAGATCGTCACCGTATCGTCGTCCTGGACATCGTCGGTGTTCAGGTCCTCACGGAACACGTCGACAGCCATAGACCGCGTACCCGGTGAGGTCTCGCCCACCTGTTTGTCCATGCCGACGTCGCGAAGGATCGGGACCAGCGCCAACGTCGGAGGCTCTGCGTCTTCCGGTACAGCTCCGTCAGCGCGGGCGCGAATACAGGCAGCGAGCATCGTGTCGGGGTCCGCATACGGACTCTGCTCCGTCGACGTGTACTCCTGTAAGTCCACCTCGTAGTAGTCGGATGAACCGCCGTCGTCGAGGTGATCTCGCCGGCCGGTGTCGAGGCCAGCAGCCTCGGCACGACGGACAACCCGGCGGTAGTCCGACGGGCGGAACCCAAGGTACGACGACCCGTCGTCGCCGGTTCGTTCCACCAATTCGTGCTGTTCGACGACCCCGAGCTTCAGCGCGAACTTCCGCAACGCCCACAGCGGCATTTGGTCTTCGTCGAGCGAGGTCGCGTCGGGAACCCACACCGGAATATCGTACCCGAGGCGGCGGAGAACGTCGACGCCCTCCCGCCACTCCTCACCCTCCGCGAACCCGGCGTCGTTCGAGCGACCGGAGTGGGCTATCAGCGCCGCTTCGACAAGGCCGCCTTTACTCCCATCGTCGGAATCGTGCCACACGCCGCTTTTGGACCCGTTCACCCCGACGAACGTCGCGTTACCACTGTTGTACCCGTTCGCCCACGTCGGGACGAATGCCCGCCGTCCGTCACCCGAACGGTCGGTTGTGCCCGAAAGCCGGTCGGTCCAGCCCGCACCGAGGATCGTGTCCTCGATCACCTGTTCGGGATTCAGCGCGTCGATCGCGGACTTCACATCGGACTGGTCGGTCGTGAGGGTCACATCCGCCGTTTTCAGTTCCACGACTTCACCCTCCTCAAGTGCTGCTTTACGCTGTTCCCGCTGCTGCTCTTTGCGAAGGCGCTCGCTCTCACGGTCGAACAGCCACTCCTGAAGGGCCTGTTCCCAGGAATCGGCGTCGGCGTAGTAGTCCGGCCACAGTGTCGCGACGATCTCGTCGACGCGGTCCTCATGCTGAACTCGGGTGAACGATTCACACCAGCGCCGGGTACGGTCGAGGAGGTCCTCGTCGACGGCACCGACCGGCGTCGGTTCTCGGTAGGTGACGCTGTCGGTGGAGAGCGGCGTCACGACGGCGTCGTGGTCTGCGTGGATCGACATCGGCATTTTGTACTGCCGATTCGGGTTGTTCGCCCAGTCCGGGTGGACTACCTCACTCGCGTCGTCGACGGCGGCGTTCACGCGTTCCTCGGCTTCTTTCAGGTATTCGTTCGACCGTTCGATGAACGCCCCCATGACGCGAGCGCGATCCTCAGGATCACCGGCGAACTCGCGGGCGATCGGCAGCGTCGCCTCCGGTGCCCCGAAGATGTACGCCCCTCCCACACTGTCGAGAGCGTAGACCGCGTCGCGTCCGCCGTAGAGTTCGGCGAAGGCGTCGATGTATGCTTCGAGCGCCGTCTCGGCTGTCGAGTATGTATCCGCGTCGAGATCCGGCCTCCGCGTCTTCAGCTCGTCCGCGAGGTCGATGTCGCCCCAAGCGGAGACCGCGACGAGGTCGTCCTTGTTCGGCGACGGCTTTTCGTCGGCGTATTCGTACTGCATTTCCTCGCGGTCGAACGTCGCCGCCTGCCACCGCTCGAAGGCCTCGGGGCGTTTGTACGACGTGAGCGCGTACAGCGTCCTCTCAACACTCAGCTCGACGACATCTCCGTAGTCGGCGGTGAGGTCCCTCGCTCGGCGCTCCTTGTCGTACTCCCCAATTTCCTCCTCGGCGGGGTCGATGTTCGGGCGCGTCACGTACCACCCTTCCTTGTCGTTGATGAGCATCGTCGGGTTCCCCGCAAGATCACCGAGCGGGCGGACTGCGTCACCGACTCGGCGGTAGTGGTCGCGAACGTCCTGCTCGGTCAGCGGCGCCTCAGTGAGTTCGTCCAGGACGTCCGCGACTTCAGCGGGGTGAGCGCCACCCAGCGCGTTCACGATCGCGCCGACCGAAGCTTCTGTGGCGGAGACGTCGTTCACTCGGAGGTACTCCTCGATGTCTTCCTTAAGCGCCATGCGACTCACCTCCGTCTGTCGTCGCGACAGCGTCCTGTGCCGCCTGTGCTGCCCGTGGCTCAAGATCCTCCGGTAGGTACGGCTCGGTCCACTCGAAGACGTTCCGAACGATGTGAAGCCGCTGAGAGGCGCGGGTGAGGGCTACGTACCACGTCCGCGCTTCGTTCTCGCGGGCGTCGCCCCGTTCATCGAGGTCGCGAGCGATCCGGCCCGTGATTCCGTCGTACACGACGACATCGGACGCCTCGGCACCTTTCGACGCGTGAATGGTGAGGACACGCGTCCCTTCCGCAAGCGCGAGCGTGTACTTGTCGTCGTACCGGTTCCACGCTTTGCGCATAGCCTCGCGGTCGCGATCGTCGAGGCGGGTTAGTTCGGAGATTGAGGCGCTGCCAGCGCCGTACCGGAGCCACCACTTGTCGGTGACATACTCAGATACGGTGTCGAGCCGGACCACTTCGGGACCGTCCCCGTATTCGATCTCCTGAAGCAACTCCCGGATGTCGTCGCGGTCGGTGTCCAGGTAACGCCCGTGGCTGTGTCGGAACAGCGCCCGCGCTTCATCGACGGTGAGCGCGTAGTTCCCCGGATTCTTCCCGCTGCTGTCTGAGTCACCGTAGTCGCCGATCCGGGCGGACGACGTCGTCTGCCCCGGGCGAACGTCTTCGACTGTGTCCAAGGCACGCAGCAGTGTGAGGCGGCGCTCCCAATCACCGCCGACGTCGGACTGAGAGACGTACACGATACCTTCCTGGTCGAGCGCCGCCGCGATCCCGTCCGCCTGCTTTCGGGTCCGGCTGAGGAACATCAGGTCGGTTCCGTACTGCTGCCAGAGGCTCACCGGCCCGCCGTCCCTACTCGGCTCGGGGAGCTGCCACTCGTCGCCGTCGTGACGGAGTTCCGGTGCCGGGTGACGGAGAATCTGCCCGGCGCCAGCGGTGGTGAGTGACGGTGGTGAACGTTCCCGCCGGAGGATGCGCGACGCCGCCTCGAAGTGTTCATCCGGGCATCGCCAGCTACGGTCTAACTGAACGACCGGGAGATCGCGTTCGACGCGCTCGCCGATCCGCTCGAAGAAGCGGGGGCTGGCGCCTGCGTAGCCGTTCACGACTTGGTCGGGGTCACCGGCGACGATCGCGGTATCAGCCGCCTCGACCCACCGTTCCGAAACTGCCGCCATGAGCGGCGTGGCGTCGTGGTACTCGTCGATCACCACCAGCCGCGTCGGCGGCGTCCCGCCGGCGACAGCGGCCTCTAACAGCTCGAAGAAGTCGTGAACGTCGTGGTCGCGTTTGAACGTCTCCCACTTCTCGACGATTTTCTCGAAGCTCGTCGCCGTTCCCCACTTCTCTCGGAACGCGTCGAGGCGGCGGTCGGCCGCTGGGTCTGAGCGGAGCGGCGATAGCCCCGACTCGTCGATGTGTTCCCACTCGCCGACGTCGAGAAGGTTGTTCTTCGCGTAGGTGTACAGATCGTAAAACACCGTCCAGCGGGTCTCAAGCCACGGACGCGGAGGCATGAAGTCGATACCGAGTTCGGTGCAGAACGCCCGCTTCGCTTTCCCGTCCGCCATGCCCGCGAGGTCGTCTTCCTGGTCGGCTACGTCCGCGAGGAAACCCGTCGCACGGGCAGCCGCCGCGTGGATCGTCGTCCAGTACTGAAACGCGTTCGCGCTGTCAGCCTTCTCCGGGTTCACATCCGGTTCCTCGAACACACCCCAGTCGATGAGGCGGTTCCTCACGACACCGGAGAGCGCCTTCCGGTATGTGACTACGGTCATATCCGACGGGTAGAGGTCTTCTTCGAGCGCGAGCGTCCCGGTGCGTAACGCCGACTGCGTCGACTTCCCGGCGCCGGGAGGACCGTAGAGCCGACAACTCTCGTCCGCGCCCGCGATCTCACCACCCGCGAGTTCGGCGTTTTCCAGTTCCTCCGGAAGTCCGGCGCGAAGCGCCTCGGGGATCTCGGTGTACTTACTCATCGTCTTCACCTCCTTCGTCCGCTTCATCGTCGTCCTCGGGCGGACGCCCGAACGTTTCCGGCCCGTTCCCCTCTTGGCTCACGTCGTCTTTGCTGTCTCCGGCATTCGCCGTTCGCTCGGTTCCGTCGGTGACTTCGTCGACGACGGTGTCCGGTTCGGGAACTTCGTCGTGAGTGGCGTCGAGGCGCCAGAACCGCCCCACACTTCTGCCACGCCGAACGGCCTCGGAGATCCCGCTCCCACTGAGTTCGTCGCTGTCGACGCCGCGCTCTGCCAGCTCCGACTGAAGCGCCCGGCGGGACGTTTCGACGCTCTCGACCGCGTCGGCGACCATGCTCGTTGGAATCCAGATCTCGTCGTTCTCGTCGTCGACGTAGATCAGCCCCTGAGCCACCGCGTCGTCCAAGGACCGATACCCGGTCGCGGCACCGATCCGGGCACGGATGTTTTCCCACGCCTCGGTTCGCGGGCCGAGGACGGTCTCCGTCCGCGACCGATCCTCGACGAGGCCACTGATCGACTGCGTCCAGTCGTCGTTACTCCGGCTCCACGGCCGGTCCTTCGGGCCGATGGACTTCCGAGCGTATTCCTCGGCGCTCTCCGAGTGTTCCTCCGCCTTCTCGCTCGCGAGGTTCGTAACCAGCCGCCGCGTCGTCGACGCGCTGAGCTTCTTGAAGAAGTGGTAGTGGTCGAAGTGAACCCCGTCCTTCGTTTCGACACGTTCGCCCTCGTCGAACCGCCAACGGAACACCGGGTCGTCCACAGAGTCCGTCGACCGCTGAATCACGACTTCTTCGAGGTGGTCTTCGAGGAAGCGGTCGAGGCCGATTCCGTGTTCCACGGTGTACCCGCCCGCCTCCTGGATCGCCTGCTCCTCCAAGTCGCCGACTTGGTCGGTGATCGTGTCGATGATCCGCTCCTTACCGATACGGGACTTCTGAGCCACTTCGCCGGCTGAATCCCGGGCGACGTCCACGACCTTCGACGGGTCGTCGGCGTCGGCCGCCAGCTCCTCGATCGCGTCGCCGGCGGCGATCATTTCCTGCATCTTGTCGCCCATGCCCTCGGTGGATTTCATCCGTTCACCGAGGTGGGACATCACGTACCCGGCGCCGACTGCCGGCGGGGAATCCTCCGCTTGTTCGGCGTAGACTTCGACGAGATCGTCGCTCACCGGGCACCACCCCCGACCGAACAGCACGGGACCCCCCGGGAGGGAGGGCCATATACAGTACACCTTATCCAAGGGTACCCACAAGGGGAGGGAGGGTACCCTTGGATAAGGTGTACTGTATATGGCCCTCCCTCCCGGGGGGTCCCGTGC
>NZ_NEWJ01000067.1:0-14872 GCF_002135045.1 Halorubrum sp. SD683 | reverse complement strand
CGATGAACCCGTCGTCGTCTAGGTGATCGTCGATGGCGACCGTCAGCAGGTCCGCCTCCGGGACGGCCTCGCTCACGCGGACGAGGCCGGCGGGCGCGGAGACCGCGGAGAGCACGAACAGGTCCTCGAAGTCGTCGGCCTCGTCGAGGACGTGGTCGAGGACGGCGGTCATCGTCGATCCCGTCGCGAGCATCGGGTCCGCGACGATGACGGTGTCCTCCGGGCGGATCTCGGGGAGCTTCACGTAGTCGATGGTGATCGGGAACTCGCCGTCGTCGGTCATCCCGGCCGCCTCGTCGCGACCGGCGGAGATGACGCCCTGCTTCGCGCGGGGGAACGCCTTCAACAGCCCCTCGACGAAGGGGGTCGCGGCCCGGAGGACGTTGATGATCACCACGTCGTCGAGTCCTTTCACGCGCTCGCCGGTCGTCTCCGCGAGCGGGGTCTCGACGGGGACGTACTCCGTCTCCATCGCGCCGTCGATGATCTCGTAGCCGCAGATCCGCCCGAGCTTCACCAGCCCCTTCCGGAACGCCACCTGTTCCGTCTCGGCGTCGCGCAGCCGCGAGAGGGTGTCCGTCGCCAGCGCGTGCGTGATGAGGTACGCGTCGTCGCGGTCTTCGATCGTCATTATACGGAACCGCGCCCGGAACGGTCTTAAAACGTGGCGAATCGAGCGCTCGCCGGACCGCGACCGGAGGGCAGCCCCCTCCGGCGACCGCACCTAGCGGAGCGCGACGACGTACGTCACCGCGAAGAGGATCACGGCGAGGGTCGCGACGTTCCGGAGCGACAGCGTCGCCGTCCCGACGAAGTCGAGCCCCCAGACGATCATCCAGGCGAACCACGCCGAGAGCACGGCGTTCATCGCGAGCAGCACCTTGGGATCGCCTGAGGAGCGCTCGACGCCCTCGCGGATCCCGGCCTCGTCGCCTCCCTCGTCCGTGCGCTCCTCGGCACTCATACGCGGATTCGCGGCTGTGCGCCACTTAGCTCTTGTCCGTTCGGGCCGTACGGCCCTCATGGTCGGCCCGGTCCGCCTCCGCAACCGACGCGGGGACCCCATCGATCCGATCCCCTTCCTCGTGACGACGGGGCTCGCGTTCGCGCTGGTCTTCTCGTTCGGGCCGCTGTACGGCCTCGCCTACGGGCTGTCGCTTTCGGCCGCGCTTGCCCTCTCGGCGCTCGGGTTCGTCGGAGTGACCATCGTCGCGTACCGACAGCTCGTCCGGTCCGCGCCTCCGGTCGGTGCCGGGGCGCTCCCGGCCGACCTCCGGTTCGAACGGCTGTTGTACGCCGGGGTCGTGCTGGGGATCGCGTTCCTTGCGCTCACGCTGCCGCTGCTGTGACGGGGCGCCGAGCGCGGGGCGGCCTCCGCGGGTCGGCTGTGCGAATCGGTTACACGACACCGGGGGACTAAGATGATCGATGCGGATCATTACGATATGGGCATCTTCGAGACGGTAACCGACGCGCTGGCGGGGTCGACGGGGACGGCGCCCGGGGCCGCCGGCGACGACGGCTCCGAGGGGGCGTACTGGTGCGACGACTGCGGCGTCCGCGTCCGCGACGTCGACGTCGACGACGAGGGGCTCGACCGCGACGCGGAGGGGACGCCGACGTGTCCCGACTGCGGCGACCCGATGCGGTTCGCCCGCGCGACCGGGGGCGACTGCGCCTGCTGATCGCCGACCGCCGGTCGCGTCGAGAGGTTACGGCTCCCGGAGCGCGACCTCGGCGCCCTGCTCGCTCGGGAACGGGGCTGGGCCGACGTCGGCCGGGTCGTCACCGATCCCCGGGTCGCCGAGCTCCGCGAGTTCGTCGTCGGTCAGAAGCGCGTCATCGAGCCGGTCGACGAGCGGTGCCTCGTCGACTCCCGTGCCGATGACGACGAACTCGGTCCGGCGGTCGCCGTGGTCGTCGTCCCACTCTAGCTTCGGGCGGTTCGAGCGGAGCATATCGCGCTCGACCGACGGCAGGCTCGCGATCCACGGGCCGAGCGCCTCGACGCGGACCGACCGACCCGCCTGCCCGACCTGCTGGCGCTGGTCGGTGCCTGCGACCCACAGCGTCCCCTTCGAGCGGACCACGTCGGCGGGGAGGTCTCGGAGGAGAGCGGCGAGTCGGTCCGGGTGGAACGGCCGCCGGCGGCGGTAGGTGAATGAGGTGACGCCGTACACCTCGTCGGGGTGGCGGTGGTCGTGGGCGTGGTCGCCGTCGCGGCCGTGGTCGCCGTCGTGAGCGTGGTCGTCGTCCGTCCCGCTATCGGCGTCGGCGTCGTCGACCTCGGCGAGCGCGCGCTTCCAGCCGGGGAGTTCGCCGAGTTCCCGCTCGTCGAACAGCCCGACGCCGAGGATCCGGTCCGGGTCGACCGCGGAGAACTCCGTGACGACCGTCTCCGCGTCGGGCTGGAGCGCGCCCACGAGGTCGACCGCCTCGTCGATTTCCGCGTCGGTACAGAGGTCCGCCTTGTTACACACCACGAGGTTCGATACCTCGACCTGCTCGACGAGGAGGTCCGAGAGCGGCCGGTCGGCGTCGTCCTCGTCGCCGGTCGCGGCCCCGGCGCCGGCGTCGGGAACGACGCGCCGCTCCGGCGTCTCGTCGCCCGCGAACGCGTCGAGGAACTGCCGCGTGTCGATCACGGTCACCAGCGCGTCGACCCGGTACCGGGCCGCCGCGCGCGACTCGGTCGTGAACAGCCGCGCGACCGGCGCGGGCTCCGAGATGCCCGAAGACTCGACGACCAGGGCGTCGAAGGAGCGCTCGTTCGCGAGCCGCACCACGGCGCTTTCGAGGTCGTCCTGAAGCTCACAGCAGATACAGCCGTTCGACAGCTCCGTGACGCCCTCGACATCGACCTCGGACTCCTCGGCGATCAGGTCCGCGTCGACGTTCACGTCCCCCATGTCGTTGACGAGGACCGCGATGTCGCGGTCGCCGGCGTTCCGGAGCAGGTGGTTCAGAAGCGTCGTCTTACCCGCGCCGAGTCCCCCCGAGAGCACGGTCACCGGGATGCGGTCGTCCATACGGGCGGATCGGACACGACGCTCTTGAACCCCCGGCCGACACACGGAAACTCGGGCGGCGGGGCGAAAACCGGGCGGCGCGCGGGGCCGGCCCGGGGGGTGAGACCGACGCGGACCGGTCCGAGCCGATACGTTGATACGCCGCGGTCGTCGTACTCGCGATATGGTTCTGTCCGCCTCCGCCGTGTCGCTCGTCAGCGTCTCGGTGACGGTGCTGATGGTCGCCGCGATGCTGTATCTCGTCTGGGGATCGCTCGACAGCGACATCCACACGCCGAGCCCCGGTAGCGAGGACCACCCGGAACTGGACGACGACGGCGACGACAGCGACGAGGCGTCGGGCGAACTTCCGGACGGGAACGCCGCCTGACGCCGCGACCGCCGAGGCCGATCCGGCCGCGGTCCGCCCTTCGGCGGCCCGGACCGCGACAGGTTTTAACAGGGGAAGAGTGTCATGAGGAATGATGACAGTAGCAGACCGGATCGAGCGGTTCCGGGCGGTCCTCGAGGAGTGGGTCCGGGGCCTGTACCACGGGATGATCACGCACCCGGCCTACGAGAAGATCGAGAAGGAGGCCGAGGACGCCGAAGACGAATTCATGCTGGCGTGTTTCCCGGACGCGTTCGGGATCCCGTCGCCGGTGTCGTACTACACCGCCGAGCTGCTCCCGTACCTCGAAGACGAGTTCGAGGCGTGGGAGCGGCGACTGTGGGACCGCGAGACGCTGCTAGAGCGGAAGGGGCAGCAGTACCACTTCTGATGACCGGACGACACTCACGCCGCGACTGATGGAGCAGTTCGTCTTCTTCGGCGGCAAGGGCGGCGTCGGCAAGACCACGGTCTCGTGCGCGTACGCCCACCGCTGCGCGCGAGACGGTCTCCGGACGCTCGTCGTCTCGACCGACCCGGCCCACTCGGTGTCGGACGTGTTCGACCAGCGGTTCGGCGACGAGCCCGAGTCGGTCGCGGACGTCGACGGGCTCGACGCGATGGAGATCGACCCGGAAGACGAGATGCAGCGGCACCTAACGGAGATCCGCGAGGCGCTCTCGGAGCAGGTGTCGGCCGCGATGGTCTCGGAGATCAACCGCCAGCTGGAGATGTCCCACGGGACGCCGGGCGCGTACGAGTCGGCGCTGTTCGACGCGTTCGTCGACGTGATGCGCACGGAGAGCGAGCCGTACGACCGGGTCGTGTTCGACACCGCCCCGACCGGGTCGACACTCCGGCTGCTCGGGCTCCCTGAGTTCCTCGGCGACTGGATCGACCGGCTGCTGTACAAGCGCGAACAGTCGATCGACCTGTTCGAGAAGGCGGCGATCGGGGACATGGAGCCCCGGCGCCTGCTGGAGGGCGACCCCGTGATCGAGCGGCTCAACGAGCGCAAGGAGTTCTTCGAGTACGCCGGCGAGACGATGCGCACGGACGCCGCCTTCTTCCTCGTGTTGAACCCCGACCAGCTCTCGGTCAACGAGACGGAACGGGCCATCGAGGCGTTCACCGAGCGAGACCTGCGGGTCCGCGGGCTGGTGGCGAACAAGCTCACGCCGTCCCCTGACGAGGAAGAGCAGGGGCGCGGAGCGCGCTACCTCCGCGAGAAGGTCGAGACCGAGCGCGAGCGGCTCGCGCAGGTCCGCGAGGGGTTCGACCCGCCGCTCGTCGCCGAGATCGAGTCGCGCACGACGGAGGTCCGGGGGGACGTGCTCGCCGACGTGGCCGCGTCGCTCGACGTGGAGCCGTAGATCCGTCGGAGTCGAGCGCGCGGCCGCGAGCTGGGAGAGCGCGCGCGGCGATCCTACTCGATCGCGCGCGGCGACTGCGGTCCGTCCGGGTGCGCGCGAGGTGGGTCGACGGGCGATCTGGGCAGATTTTACCTATTAGTCAGAGAAATTAACTTCGTTTCGACGGTGAGTAGCGTTACTCGATCCGGGGGAGTCGTCGATCGTCATGAACGAAGATAACGTTTAAGTTCGACATAGTGAATCGATACCACGAGGCAGGGACCTTATGACAAGTATAATTTGGATCGTCGTCGCCGTGCTCAGTACGTTCACCGTGGGATACGTGGGGTACTCGCGGTACCTCTCTCGTTTCGTCGATCTCGACGACGAGCGGGAGACGCCGGCACACAAGTACGAGGACGGCCAAGAGTACGTACCGGCGAAGAAGCCGGTTCTGTTGGGGCATCACTTCTCAAGTATCGCGGGCGGCGCGCCGATCGTCGGTCCGATCACCGCCGGAGCCATCTGGGGCTGGGTGCCGGCGCTGTTGTGGGTCGCCATCGGCAATCCGCTGATGGGAGCGGTCCACGACTTCATCTCGCTGTCCGGGTCGATGCGACACGAGGGGAAGTCGATCGGCTACATCATCGGCGAGTACGTCGGCGAACGCGGCAAGGACATGCTGCTGTGGTTCGCGTTCCTCACCATCATCCTCGTGGTGGCGGTGTTCGCCTTGGTCGTCGGGATCGTGTTGAACGCGTTCCCCTCGGCCGCGACCGCGAGCCTCGTGTACATCGCGCTGGCGTTCCTGTTCGGCGTCTACCTGTACCAGCTCGACGGCCCGTTCCTCCCGGGGACGGTGGTGTTCGTCGCGGGCGTGTTCGCGGGCGTCTGGCTCGGTATCCAGTACCCGATCGCGCTGTTCCCGGCGGTGGAGTCCGGGGCGTTCCCCCAGGGGACCATCGTGCTCTTCGAGTTCCTCGGTAACGGCGGGTGGCTGCCCGGAGCGGTGATGAGTGCGGACGCCATCCTCCAGCCGAACGTCGCCGCGTGGGTGCCGGTCATCCTCGTCTACGCGACACTGGCGAGCGCGCTCCCGGTGTGGGTGCTGCTTCAGCCCCGCGACTACCTGTCGTCGTTCCTCCTCTACTCGGGAGTCGGCGGCGCGCTGCTCGCGATTATCGTCGGAACGCTGCTCGGCACCTCGGCCCAGCCGCTGACCGTCGATCCCTCCATCGGCGCGTACATGGGCTTCTTCGGTAGCGAATTGGCCGTCGATACCCGGGGTATCACGCCGCTTTTCCCGCTGTTGTTCGTGACAATCGCCTGCGGAACCATCAGCGGGTTCCACTCGCTGGTGTCCTCCGGGACGACGGCAAAACAGCTGAACAAGGAGAGCGACGCTCGCCTCATCGGCTACGGCGGGATGCTCGGTGAGGGGCTGCTCGCGTCGGTCGCCATCTCGACGCTCGCGGTGGCCGGGGCGACCACGGCGGCCGCGGGCGGCGGCATCGGCGGCGCGCTGCCGAACTTCGCGACCGGCGGGGGGATCATCCTCACCAGCCTCGGGATCCCGCAGGGCGTCGGCGCGCCGTTCATGGCGCTCGTGTTGGTGAGCTTCCTACTCACCTCGACCGACACCGCGGCGCGGCTCGGTCGGTACATGATGGAAGAGATCGTCGGAACGACCGGGAGCGGGACGACGACGGGCTTCTCCGCCGACCTCGGGAGCATCGCCAAGGGCCGGTACACGAATCCGGCCGTCCAGTCGCTCGTCGCGTACCTGCTCGTCATCTCCGGCGAGTGGGTGACGCTGTGGGCGCTGTTCGGTGGCGCGAACCAGCTTCTCGCGGCGCTGGCGCTGCTCGCCGGCACGGTCTGGCTCGCGAACTGGGACGAGTCCAAGCAGCTCGCCTCCACCGGCGTCCCGATGACGATCATGGTGACGATCACCGTTCTCGGGCTGTCGTGGGTGGCGCTGTGGGACAACCTCTATCAGAAGCTCATCCTCGGTAACGTGGCCGGACTCAGCGGCCAGATATCGGCGGTGGTCCAGATGGGGCTCGCGTTCGTCCTCATCTACCTGGCCCTGTCGCTGGTGCGGATCGGCTACGACAACATCACGACCGTGCGGAGCGACAGCGGAGCGGCCGCAGAACCGAGCGACGACTGACTGAGATCGGCCCGGTTCGGCGCGGTTTTTTTCCGAACGACCGGCGACGGTCAGCGCCAGAAGCGCTTCGCGAACCGCGAGAAGAACCCTTCGTCCGGCGAGTCGACCCGTTCCCACAGCCGGAACGCGGCCGCGGTGTCAGCGTTCTCGCTGGCGACGAGTGCCTCGCGGTCGGGCGCGACCGCGACGAGGTTCACCTCGTAGTGGCCGTAGTAGCCGAACTTCAGCAGCGTGCGGTCGCTGAACCCGGCGACGAAGTCGGCGACGTCGTCCGGGATACGGTCGGCGACGACGACGACGGTGACGTCCGTGCCGTAGTGCTCCTCGTGGCCCTCGACGCGCTCGTCGGCGACGTCGTGAGCGAACTCGACCAGTCGCTCTAGCTCCCCGACGCTCGGGGTCGACACCCGGCGGACGTACACGTACTCCCGCATGTCGTGGTCCGCGTAGCTCAGCGCCGGGTGGAGGAACTGCTTCTGATTGCGTACCCGCATCTCGGCGGTCATCTCGAAGCGCTCGCCGTCGACGACGGCGTCGCGGTCGAGGTCGTAGCTGTACATCAGCCGGTCGGAGACGCGGTCGAGGTACTCGTCGTCGTACTCGGGGACGGCCTCGCGGATCTCCGCCGGCAGCTCCTCGGGGGCGCGGCGGTCGTCGGCCCCCGCCGGGTCCGCGGCGTCGGCACCCCCCTCGCCGTCCGCCTCCGGCTCGGCACGCTCACTCATCGGCGGGCTCGTACGCGACCGCGTCGCCGTCGGCCGGGGGCGCACCGATCGCCAGCACGGTGACGGGAGCGTCGGCGTCGGCCGGGTTGTACGCCCGTTGGGGGCTCTCCGGGTCGACGACGAACAGGTCGTCCGCGGGCACCTCGTATGTCTCGTCGGGGGTCTCGATCGCGAGGGTGCCGTCGAGCACGTAGAACGCCTCCTGTTGGGTCTCGTGGTAGTGGTACGCCAGCGGGAGCTGCTCGCCGGGGGCGGCCCTGAATCGGTTGATCGCCGCGGCGTCGAGCCCTCCAGAATCGGACAGCTTTCGACACTCGCACGGCCGGTCCGGCTCCGGGTCGACCGAGTCGACGTCGACGACACGATATCCCATGTGAACGCATTCCACGGAGCGAGTGAAAAGGGCGTCGGGAGCGGAGCGGGCGCGAGCGCCCCCGAGGCGTCGTTTTCCCGAGGCGGAGTTTTAACCGGGAGGACCACGTCGTGTGATGTGAGAGACCATGACAGACGAAGGAGACGAGGCGGACGGCGCGGTCGAGGCGGAGGCCTGCGGCCGCTGCTCGATGTCGACGGTCGTGGGGGCGGTGGCGAGAGACCAGTCCCCCGAGGAGCGCGCCGAGCGCGACCCGTTCCGCGGCGAGCGTATCGAAGTCGACGAGTCCGCCGTCCGGCGCGCGTCGCCGGCCGGCTACCTCGGCGAAGTTAAAGAGCGGCTCGACGCGGTCGCGCGCCGGATCGCGTACGGCAGGTGAGCGTCGCAGCGGTCCCGGCCGAGGAGGCGCGCGCCGTAGCGGTTCCGGCCGGCGAACCGAGCGGCCGAGTCCCGTCAGTTCGGAGAGACTTATACCCCTCCGTTCCGTAATGAGGGCAACCGATGGAAGAGAGCATCTCCGGCTTCAAGGTGCGCGGGGACTGGGGCGACGTCGTCGAACACGGCGAGCGGATCGCCTTGGCGCTCCGGGAGGTGGGCGTCGACAGCGACGCCTACTACGAGTTCGACGAGTGGCGTCCCAAGACCCACGAGCGCATCGACGAGGACGTCTCGGAGAAGACCGCGGCGCAGGCGTCCGTCGACGAGGGAGAGGGCGAGCGCGCGGGAAAATCGCCGGGCGACGACCTCCAGACGGCCGGCGAGAAGCTCACCGAGTCCTACGAGAAGGTCGAGGAGAACGACACCGAGAGCGCCCGCGAAAGCTGGGGCGAGTCGATCGGACACGTCGCCCGGGCGGCCGACTCGGCCGGTCGGAAGGCGATCCGGAAGGTGGAAGACGCCGTCTACCGGAACGTGATGACTCAAGTGGCGCCGTACTACTTCGACAACGATCTCGTCAGCGCCAACATCCAGGAGGTCGCCCGAGCCGAGGACGGCGAGACGTTCGTCTTCGAGGTGAACGTCAACGACGACGAGCTGAAATCGGAGGTGTCGGCGGTCCTCGACGAGTACGAGTCCGAAATCGACCGCTGGCACGTCGAGACCGAGAAGCGGACCGACGAGGTCGCGGCCGCCGAGGGCGTCGAGCCGCCCGCCGAGGAGGGCGGGCCGGACTCGACGACGACGTGAGGCGGAGCGTGTCGGGCGGCCGCGAACGCGGAGCCACATCGGTCGTCTTTAACTCGCTCACCGCTGAATCGAGCCCATGAGCGAGGTACTCCGAGTCGAGGCGGGCGAGCTGTCCGTGGACGAACTCATCGACGCGCTCAACGACGGGCAGCGGATCCTCGTCGACGTCGAGGTCGCGGGCGCCAACCACGAGGTCGCCCTCCGATACGACGGGGAGACGTACCACTGCGACACGCCGACGAACCTCCACCGGCACGCCGACGAGTCAGGGATGCGCGGCTGTATCAACCAGATGGGGTACGCCGCCAAGGAGTGACCACCCCGAGTCAGAGAAACCGGCATTTAACCTCGCCGCGCACGAATCGGCCCGCATGAGCGACCCCGAAATCGAGGACCTCGTCGGCGACGGCTCTCCCTCCTTCGAACACGTCCTCTCTTGTGTCTTCGGCGTGCGCGACCACGAGAGCCGCGCGTACCTCGCGCTGCTGGAGTACCCGGGCAGCACCGTGTCGGAGCTCGCCGACGCGCTCGACCGGGACCGCTCGAACGTGAACCGTTCGCTGTCGACGCTCCGCGAGAAGGGGCTCGTCGAGCGCCGCCGCCGCCTGCTCGACTCCGGCGGCTACGTCTACCAGTACACCGCGACGCCCGTGCCGGAGGCCAAGCGCCGGCTCCACGACGCCCTCGACGAGTGGGTGGCCGACGTCCACGACGCCATCGACGGGTTCGAGCCGGACGAGAGCTGATCGCGTCGCTCGCGGCGACTACGTCTCGGACTCCGCCGAGTCCTCCGGCTCTTCTCCGGCGCTCAGCCCGTCGTCCTCAGGGCGGTCGAGCGCGCGCTCGGCGTCGTGGTGCTCGGAGTAGCCGTCGAACCAGCGGGCGATCCGCTCGATGCGGTCGACGACGTGCGCGGGCTCGCCGGACCGCGAGAGCTCGTGGCCCTCGCGGGGGTACCTGACGAATCGGGTGTCGACGCCGTTCTTCCGTAAGAGCCGGTGGTACAGCTCCGCCGTACAGATCGGCGTCCGGGTGTCGTCCTCGGAGTGAATCAGCAGGGTCGGGGTGTCGACCGCGTCGGCGTGGCCCGTCGGCGACTGCTCCCAGAGCCACTCCGGCTCCGCCGAGGGCACCGTGTCGAAGTCGCCCTCGACGAGCTTGTACGCCGCGTCGGTCGACCCGTAGAAGCCGGTGAGGTCGTAGACGCCACGCTGGGAGACGGCCGCGCGGAAGTAGTCCGTCTGCCCGACCGCCCACGCGGTCATGAACCCGCCGAAGGAGCCGCCGGTGACGAACGCGTTCGAGTCGTCGATCTGGGGGCGGTCGGCGACCGTCTCGACGCCCGCCATCACGTCGCGGAGCGTGATCGCGCCCCAGTCGCGCTCGATTGCTTGCGTGAACGCCTCGCCGTAGCCGGTCGAGCCGCGGGGGTTCGACCAGAAGACGGCGTAGCCGCGGGCCGCGAGCGTCTGGAACTCGTGCCACATCGTTCCGGCGGTCGACCACATCGCGTGCGGGCCGCCGTGGATCTCGACCGCGAGCGGGTACTGACCGTCCGCGTCGGCGGACTCGGCGTCACCGGCCTCGGCCGGCGGGGTCAGCAACCACCCCTGGATCTCGACGCCGTCGGACTCGAAGCGAAGCTCCTCGGGCTCGCCGACCGCGCGCTCGTCGAGGTAGTCGGCGTTCAGGTCGGTCAGGCGGGTCGTCTCGTCGGCCGCGGCGTCGTAGGCGAACGCGTCGCCCGGGTGGTCCCACTCGCTGGCGGCGAACGCGACGGTGACCGACTCGGGACCCGCGTCGGCGTCGCCCCCGACGGTCGCGCCCGAGACGGTCCCCGGCCGGAGCAGGCGCTCGGGCGTCTCGCTCCCGTCTGCGGGGACCCGCCACAGCGCCGTCTGCCCCTCGTCGGGCGTCGCGAAGTACAGCGTCTCGTCGGCCGGCCCCCACTGCGGGGTCGTCCCGCGGCCGAGGCCCCGGTCGACACCGCCGGTGAGGTCGGTGACCGAGCCCGACTCGACGTCGAGGACGCGGAGGTCCGTCGGCTGCATCGACACCTGCTTCGGCTCCGCATGCGTGAACGCGACGCGGCCGTCCGTGGTCGCCGCGAGGTCGGCGCCCCACCCGGTCGTGGTGTGGACGCGCTCGGCCTCGCCCGCGTCGAGGTCGTGGGCGTGGATCGCGATCTCGACGGAGTCGTCGGGGTCGTCGCCGACCGCCTCGGTGTAGTACAGCGTGTCGGCGTCGCCCCACGACGGCGCGGCGAAGTCGGCCTCCCGGTCCGTGACTCGGTCGACCGCGCCGGACTCGGCCGGGTCGGGGTCGGTGACGCCGCCGACCGTCGCGTCGGCGTCGACGACGTACACGCCGGGGCGTCGGCCGTCGAAGTGACGCTCGGCGGCGCGGTAGACGGTCCGGTCGATGACGCGCGGGTCGGGGTGGTCCTCGGGCTCGTAGTCGTCCGGCACCGCGAGGTCGCGGTCGGTCTCGCGGTCGTCGGCGGTCACGGACTGGACGAAGGCGATCCGCTCGCCGTCGGGCGACCACGCGATCGACGAGACGCCGCCGACCACGTCGGTGACGCGACGGGCCTCGCCGCCGTCGAGCGGGAGGACCCACAGCTGCTGGGGGTCGTCGGCCGCGCCGCGGGTGGAGGTGAACGCGATGCGGTCCCCCGAGGGACTCCAGCGCGGCTCGGCGTCGGCGCCCTCGGCGAGGGTGAGGCGGCGCGGCTCGCCCTCGCCCGCTGCGTCGACGAGGTACACCGTCGTCTCGTAGCTGTCGTCGTCGTTCGGCTGTCGGCGCACGAAGGCGACGCGGTCGCCGCCCGGCGAGATCCGGGGGTCGGACGGGACCGCGATGTCGTGGTAGTCGGCCGCGGTGATCGGCTCCATGGGTGTGGGTCGGACGGGGGAGGCAAAAGGCGTCGGGAGGCGGAAAGGCGAGGATCGACAGGCGGAAGGCCGCGTGTCGGGGGCCGGAAAGGCGAGCGTCAGGAGACGGAAAGCCGGGCGGCGGCGCGAGCGACGCCGACGCCGAGTCCGCGCCGTGGGCAGCGCCCAGTCGTCCGTCGCTCAGTCGCCGCCGTTGTCGAACGCGAGCGAGACGCCGTCTGCGTCGACGGTCGCGCCCGCGGCGCAGACCGGGTGTTCGAGGTCGGCGCCGAGCAGTTCGGTCGCGACGGGCTCGGCGTCGGTCGCGGTCAGGTCGTACGGCTCGGGAGAGTCCGTCTCGTAGGTCGCGACGACGGTCGGCTCCTCGACGGCCTCGACGAGGAGCGCGTCGCGGCGGACAGTTCCGATCGTCGCCGACTCAGCGCCGACCACGCCGGCGACGCGAGGCGTGTCGTAGTCGTCCTTCTCGTAGTCGAGCGCGAGCAGCGCGGAGGCGAGCGCGTCGCGCGCGGGGTACCCGCGCTCCAGTTTCTCCGCGATCGGGTCGACGTGCGAGCCGTTGCCGAGGACCGCCAGCGGCTCCTCGGTCGGGGTCTCGACCGCGCGAGCGCAGTTGTACGAGACGTAGGGGTTGTCGGTCTCCGGCGCGTCCGCGGTCGGGCCGACGGTGAGCGTCCCGCCGCGGTCGCGGACGCGGCGGTTCGGGAACGAGCGCGAAGAGACGCGGTAGCCGCCGATGCCGGGCGCGACGACGACGAATCGTCCGACGTACATACATTTTCGTGTGTATCGAGTCGCATAAAGCGCATCGATATGCGCACGAACGCGATCCGTGGGCGAGATGCCCTCTTCATGATCTGCCGCCGGCGACGGCGGGGCGGTGACGGCGGGGCGGCGACGACAACAGTGGGGACGGGACGGCGACGACAACAGTGGGGACGGGACGGCGACGACAACAGTGGGGACAGGACAGCGAGACAACAGTGGGGGCGGGCAGCGACGCCCGCCGGCGCCCGCCGATGCTTGTCAACCGATCGCACGACGACCGCAACGCGCAACGCTTACAAACACGTACTGGCTATCCGTAGGTGCGCAGTCCATTGGGGTAGTGGCCAATCCTGTTGCCTTCTGGGGGCAACGACCCTGGTTCGAATCCAGGATGGACTACTTCTCTCGGCTTCGTTTCGAGTGGAACGGAGTGGCATCCACGTCTCGTGGTTTCCAGTTGAAACGAAGGGGTACCGATGAGCGGGCGGCCGCCGTCACTTCTCGACGTCCAGCAGGGCGACCCGCTCGCGGACGACATCGGCGAGACCGCCGGTAGTCGCGGTGAGTTCGCGATCAGTGACTCCGTAGAACTCGCGCACCCGCTCCTTGTCGAAGTCGACCGGAAGCCCGGAGTCGTCGGGGTCGGTGCGCGAGTCGGCGGCGAGTTCGCGAACGGACTCGGTCGCCTCGTCGAGGTCCGCGGACGGGCGGTCGGCGCCGGACACGTCACCGAAGTCCGCGACGAGGACGACGGCGCGCCGCTCGCCCTCCGAGACGCCGAGTTCGAGCGCGCGGTCGATCTGCCTGCGCCCGGCCGCGTACAGCAGGACCTCGACGCCCGGGTCGCGCGCGACGGCCTCGCCGCGAGCGATCGCCCGCGCCGCCAGTCGCGCCGCCTCGCGGAGGTGCGTCGGGGAGACGACGAGGTCGGCGTCGAACGCCTGGACGACCGCGCCGGTATCGGCCGCAATCGCGTCGAGGTCCGCGAGAAACGCGTCGAGGTCGTCGATCGCGAAGGTGCCGGCGACGAGGCTGACCCCGGGGTCGGGCGCTGGCATCCCGTCGCCGCCGGCCGCGGAGTCGGTCATCCAAAATCACCCAGGCTGGCCTGTCCGTCGCCGTCGGCGTCGGCGTCCGCGCCCGCGGTCGCCGCCGCGGAGGCCGAGCTGTCGGGGTCGACGCCGTCGAGCGAGGGGTCCTCGCGGCCGGCGTTCTCCAGGATGCGCTCGGCGGTTCGCTCGCGGCCCCGCAGCGCGCCGAGGACGACCGCCTTGTCCGCCTCGCGGAGGTCGGCGCGGCTCTCGATGCCTGCCTCGTAGAGGCGGCGGGCGCGCTTCCGACCGACGTTGCGGACGCCGGCGAGGTCGAGGAGTTCCTCCCGGACCCCGTACTCTAGCCGCTTGCGGGCCTCGCGCACCTGGACGACGGTGTCGCCGTCGATCCCCTCCACGTCGCGCGCGAGCGTCTCGGCCGCCCGGAGGAGCCACTCGGCGGTGTCGACCTTCCCGCGGATGTCGCCGGGGCCGACGCCGTACCGCTCCGCGATCCGGTCCTCGTCCACCTCGTTAGCCCAGTCTTCGAGCAGGCGCCCCGTCTTCAGCGCGGCGAGCCAGTCCTCGAAGCGCACGTCCTCGTACTCGGAGGGCACGTCGCCGAGGAGCTCCGCCTCGCGCTCGTAGCAGACCTCGGTGTACTCCTCGCGGTCGCCCGACTTGAGGTACAGCTCGTAGGTGTCGGGCGTCCGGCTGACGAGGTGGTAGAGTCCGAGCGGCGTGACCGCCGGGGCGGCGTCGCCGGCCGACGCCGGCCCCTCTGAGGCGGGGTCGTCCGGTTCGTCCTCGCCGGCGCGAGTGTACGTGGTGAACCCGGGGTCGTCGGCGTCGGCGGTCGGGTCGTGGGCCGCGACGAACTCGCCGGCCGCGTCCGCGGAACCGACAGGCCCGGACCCGTCGTCCGGGCCGGTCCGAAGCCCGGCCAGGAACCACGCCGCGCTCACCGGG
>NZ_NEWJ01000066.1:0-15279 GCF_002135045.1 Halorubrum sp. SD683 | reverse complement strand
GAACATGATCGCCTCCTTGATGTTGTCGAGGTCGGCGACCTTCTGGACGAGGCGGTCGATACCGAGCCCGTAGCCGCCGTGCGGGGGCGTGCCGTAGCTCAGCGCCTCGATGTAGAACTCGAAGTTCGCGGTCTCGACGCCCTCCGCCTCCATGACCTCGACCATGCGCTCGACGTCGTGTTCGCGCTGGCCGCCAGAGGAGAGCTCTTGGCCCTTGTAGATGAGGTCGAACTTCCGGGAGGCGATCTCGTCGTCCGGCACGTCCTGCATGTAGTAGAACTTCTCGTCGGGGTAGCCGACGACGAAGAACGCCGGATGCCCCTGCTCCTCGAAGTGCTCGCCGAGCAGCTTCTCGCCCTTCGTGTCGAGGTCGGTCGGGTCGTCCGGGAAGTGCCCGTACTCGGTTTCGAGGATGTCGAGCGCCTCGTCGAAGGTGATCCGCGGGAAGTCGTCCTCGGGGACCTCCAGGTCCACGTCGAGAAGGTCGAGTTCGCGCTCGGCGTTCTCGGCGACCTCGCGGAGCGCGTAGCGCAGCGACTCCTCTTGGACGTCCATCACGTCGTCGTGGTCGTCGATGTAGGCCAGCTCCACGTCGAACATCGCGATCTCGGAGACGTGGCGAGAGGTGGCGAAGTCCTCGGCGCGGAACGCGGTCCCCGTCTCGTAGACGGCCTCGTAGCCCGAGGCCATCAGCATCTGCTTGTACAGCTGGGGGCTCTGCGAGAGGAACGCGTCTTGGTTGTAGTAGAGGATCGGGAACAGCTCGGCGCCGCCCTCAGCGCCGCCCTTCGAGATCAGCGGCGTCTTGATGTCGACGTACCCCTCGGCTTCGAACCACTCCTCCATCGCGGTGATCAGCTCGGAGCGCAGAGTGAACACCGCCAGCGTCTCCGGCTTCCGGAGGTCGAGCGCGCGGTTGTCGAGCCGGGTCGAGAGGTCGACCTCGATGCCCTTCGAGATCTCCAGCGGGAGCGGGGACTCCGCCTCGTCGATGACCTCGTACTCGGTCGGCGCGATCTCGACGCCCCCGGGCGCCTGATCGCTCTCCAGCGGTTCGCCGACGACGCGAACAACGTCCTCGGCGCCGACGTCCTGAACGGCCTCGAACAGCTCCGGCTCGCGCTCCTCTTTGAAGACGATCTGGATGAGCCCCTCGCGGTCTCGCACGATGAGGAACACGAGGCCCCCCAGGTCGCGGATCTCGTGGACGTGGCCGGCGATGGCGACCTCGTCCGCGTCCGGTTCGACGTCCGACGTGTGAATTCGCTCGATCATGGCGGTGACTGCTTACGCGCAACTGGTCGGGCGGCCGGCATAGGCCTGTCGTCTCGGGGGCGACTGAACGGGTCGCCCGCGGCCGCTCCGGCGGATTATCGGCGGCTTCCGGACCGAATTAGCCATGTCATGAGGTAGCATAACTAACATAATTTTAATACGAAACCGGTACTGGAGTTGGACGACGGCGCATTCAGCGCCTCGGAGACCGACCATGACCCGTTCCACCCTCCCGACGCTCGTGCGGTCCGTGAGCGTCGCGTCCCTCGGGTGGATCGGGATCGGGTATTCGGCTCCGAACTCACGGTCCGTCCGCCCGACCGCGTGACGCGCGTCGGCTGGGGAGGTTTCCCCGCGGGACGGACCACACCCGTTCTCTCCAGCCGCCGCGTTCGTCGCGCGGGTCGAACCGGACGACCGTTGCCCTCGCGAGCGCTGCCGCCGGCGACCTCGCCGCCGGCGCGTTCGAGGCCGCGGACCGGTCGCGTTCCGGGTTGCGACCCCGGGCGGCCGACCGGCCGCACCGCGTTCGACTCGCGGCGGGGGCGTATGGCGGCAGCCATCCACACGCCGTCGGTCGAGGCCACGGTGACCGTCCGCGTCTCGCAGGCGGCCACCGGCGACCTCGTCGCCGGCGCACGAGCACAGATCGAGCGAATCGACGGCCTCCGCGTCGAGGAGATCGAGATCGCCGGCCTCCGTCCCGGCCTCAACGACACCACGGTCGAGGCGGTCGCCACCCTCGCGGTCGGCGAGGAGGCGGGCCTCAACGAGGACGCCGAGGAGTTCGTCGTCGATCGCGTCCGCGAGCGCCTCGCCGACGGCTTCGGCGTCGACCCCGAGCGCGTCGAGCGGGTCGACCCCCCCGACTGACGGGGGTGCCGGGGCGTCACCTCCCGGCCTATTCTCGCGGGAGCTGCTCCCGCACCTCGGCTTCGACGCGGCGAAGCACCTCGCGGATCGGGAGGCCGGTCGCCTCCGCGACCGCGGCCGCGTCGTCGTACTCCCCGCTGACGTCGTACACCTCCCCGTCGGTCGTCGAGGCGACCTTCACGTCGACCTCGTGGTCCTCGCCGTCGACCCGGAGCGTCGCCGTCTCGAACGCGCGGTCGGCGATCCAGCGGTGGCTCGCGCCGGACTGGCGCACCCCGAGCGTCCCCGTCTCGCGGGCGAGGCGCTCGGCGACGGCCTCGGCGTCCGCCGGCTTACAGATCACCTTCACGAGGTGTCCCGGGCGCGACTTCTTCATCGCCGTCGGGACGATCGTCACGTCCCGCGCCCCGGCCCGCGAGAGCGTCTCCTGAAGCCCGCCGAGCACCTCCGGCGCGGCGTCGTCGAGGTTCGTCTCCAGGACAGCGATGTCGTCGTGTGCGAGCCGTCCGTCGACGGGCTGCCCGGCTCGGGCTCGGTCATCGTCGCGTTTCTCGCGGTCGCCGTCAGGTCCGGGTTCTCCCCCGTCGCCGACGAGCGCGCGGAGGACGTTCGGGTGGCGCTCGAAGTCGGCGTCGCCCGCGCCGTAGCCCGCGCATTCGACCGCGAGGTCCGGGACCGCGTCGAAGCCGTCGGCGACCGCTCCCAGTATCGCCGCGCCGGTCGGCGTGAGCAGTTCGCGGTCGATCGGCCCGCCGGCGATCCGGAACCCGGCCCGGCTCGCGATCTCGGTCGTCGCCGGGGCCGGGACGGGGTACGTCCCGTGGCTCATCTCGACCGTCCCCCCGCCGGCGGCGACCGGCGTCGTGACGACTCGCTCGGGACCGAGGTCGGCGAGCAGCAGCGCGGCGCCGACCACGTCGGCGATCGCGTCGTCCGCGCCCACCTCGTGGAAGTGCGTCTCGTCGAGGTCGGTGCCGTGGACCGACGCCTCGGCGCGGCCGAGCAGCTCGAAGGCGTCGAGCGCGGTCGACTCGACGGCCGGCGGAAGGCCCATCGACTCGACCAGATCGACCACTTCGCGGTAGCTCCGGTGGACGCCGGCCCCCTCGGCCGGTTCGTCAGATCCGGAGGTGCTCGGATCGTTGTCGTGGCCGTGGTCGTGGCCGTGGTCGTGGTCGTGGCCGTGGTCGTGGTCGTGGCCGTGGTCGTGGCCGTGGTCGTGGCCGTGGCCGTGGTCGTGGCCGTGGTCGTGGTCTCCGCCGGTCTCGACTGTCCTGTCATCGACGAGGACGTCGACCGTCGTCGCGCGGATCCCGTTCTTCTCGACCTCGCCGACGGCGTACCGGACCGGAAGCGCGTCGCTCACGGGGGCGAGCGCGTCGGGGTCCGCCCCGGCGGCGATCAGCGCGGCGCAGATCATGTCGCCGGCGGCCCCGGTCCGACCGTCGAAGACGAGCGTTCGCATGCTGGTTCCGACGCGACTGCCGGACAAATACCTCCGGATTCGATCGCGGGCGGGCGGCGAGGGTCGGGCGAGTTACACCCCCTGGCCGGCCGCGAACAGGTACAGTTCGCCGATCACCAGCAGCGCCACCACCGCGAGCGGGACGGCCAGAATCCCGGCGACGCCGAGCGCGTACAGCGCCGCCCCGACGAGCGCGCCGGCGACGAGGAAGGCGAGCCGAGCGAGGAGGGACCGCATTGGGCCGGAGAGGGAGTCGAACACGGCCGAAAGTCACCTCGAACGGGCAAAAAACGTCCGTTGCGGCCGCCGCAGATCCACGGCGAAAACGCACGCTTACGACGAGGTTTTAAGAACGGACGCCTAACCGTGCCATATGATAACACAACCTGCCGCGGCCGCCGACAGATCGGTGCGGAGCGGCGGCACGGGCAACAGGCTTATTCCCGGACCGGGTCCAGATACGACCATCTCCCGCGAGGAACTATGAACGAAGTCCAACTCGAAGTGGCGAAGGCGTACCCGAACGACTCGGGGCGCGGCATCGCCCGACTCGACCCCGATACCCTGTTACATCTGAAGCTCTCGCCCGGCGACATCATCGAGATCGAGGGCGCGGAGACCACCGCGGCGAAGGTCTGGCGCGCCGACCGCCAGGACTGGAACACCGACACCGTCAGGGTGGACGGGTTCACCCGCCAGAACGCGGACGTCGGCATCGGCGAGCGCGTCACCATCCGGAAGGCGGAGGCCGAGAAGGCCGACAAGCTCGTCTTGGCCCCGCCCGAGGAGGCGTCGGTCCAGTTCGGCTCCGACGCCGCCGGCATGGTGAAACGCCAGATCCTCAAGCGGCCGGTCGTCGAGCGCGACATCGTCCCCGTGATGTCGTCGACGAACCACCCATTCATGCGGTCGCCCGGGCAGGCGATCCCGCTGATCGCAGTCGAGACGGAGCCCGACGGCGTCTGTCTCATCACGGAGGACACCGAGGTCGAGCTGCGCGAGGAGCCGATCTCCGGGTTCGAGAAGACCGGGGGCGGAATTACGTACGAGGACATCGGCGGCCTCCAGTCGGAGATCCAGCGCGTCCGCGAGATGGTCGAGCTGCCGATGAAACACCCGCAGATCTTCTCGAAGCTCGGGATCGAGCCGCCGCAGGGCGTCCTGCTCCACGGCCCGCCCGGCACCGGGAAGACGCTGCTCGCGAAGGCGGTCGCCAACGAGACTTCGGCGTCGTTCTTCTCGATCGCCGGCCCCGAGATCATCTCGAAGTACTACGGCGAGTCCGAACAACAGCTCAGGGAGATATTCGAGGACGCGAAGGAGGAGTCGCCCTCGATCATCTTCATCGACGAGCTCGACTCGATCGCGCCGAAACGGGAAGATGTCACCGGCGAGGTCGAGCGCCGCGTCGTCGCGCAGCTGCTGACGATGATGGACGGGCTGGAGACCCGCGGGCAGGTGATCGTCATCGGCGCGACGAACCGTGTCGACAGCGTCGACCCCGCGCTCCGCCGCCCCGGGCGCTTCGACCGCGAGATCGAGATCGGCGTCCCGGACGAGGTCGGCCGCAAGGAGATCCTCCAGATCCACACCCGCGGGATGCCGCTCTCGGACGACGTGAGCCTCGACCACCTCGCCGACGAGACGCACGGCTTCGTCGGCGCCGACATCGAGAGCCTCACGAAGGAGGCCGCGATGAAAGCGCTCCGGCGCTACCTCCCCGAGATCGACTTAGACGAGGAGGAGGTGCCGCCGAGCCTCATCGACCGGATGATCGTCAAGCGCGACGACTTCTCGGGCGCGCTGAACGAGGTGGAGCCGTCGGCGATGCGCGAGGTGCTCGTCGAGCTCCCGAAGATATCCTGGGACAACGTCGGCGGACTCGAAGAGGCCAAACAGCAGGTCCAGGAGTCGGTCGAGTGGCCGCTCACCTCTCCCGAGAAGTTCGACCGGATGGGCGTCGACGCGCCGAAGGGCGTGCTGCTGTACGGCCCGCCCGGGACGGGGAAGACCCTGATGGCGAAGGCGGTCGCCAACGAGACGAACGCGAACTTCATCTCGGTGCGGGGGCCGCAGCTGCTCTCGAAGTGGGTCGGCGAGTCTGAGAAGGCGATCCGGCAGACCTTCCGGAAGGCCCGGCAGGTGAGCCCGACGATCATCTTCTTCGACGAGCTCGACAGCCTCGCGCCCTCGCGCGGCCAGGAGATGGGGAACAACGTCTCCGAGCGCGTCGTCAATCAGCTCCTGACGGAGCTCGACGGCCTCGAAGACATGGGCGACGTGATGGTGATCGGCGCCACGAACCGCCCGGACATGATCGACCCCGCGCTGCTCCGCTCCGGCCGGTTCGACCGGCTCGTGATGATCGGCCAGCCCGATCAGGAGGGCCGCGAGCAGATCCTCGACATCCACACCGAGAACACGCCGCTCGCGCCCGACGTGAGCCTGCGTGAGGTCGCCGAGATCACTGACGGCTACGTCGGCTCCGACCTGGAGGGGATCGCCCGCGAGGCCGCCATCGAGGCCCTGCGCGACGACGACGACGCCGAGGAGGTCGAGATGAAGCACTTCCGGCGCGCCATGGAGTCGGTGCGGCCGACGATAAACGACGACATCCTCGCGTACTACGAGGACGTCAGAGAGCAGTTCAAGGGCGGCGGCGGCGAGTCGCTGCGCGACACCGGCGGTCGGATCGGGTTCCAGTAACGCGGCCGGCGGTCGATCTCCTGCGGGGACGTTTTGAGTGTCGCGCGCGTAGCGATGCTCATGTCCGACGACGTGACCGTCGACGTGGAGGTCGAGGTGGAGGTCGACCGGGACGAACTGGAGATCGAGCGCGACGACGCCGAGTCGATCGAGGCGACCTACGAGGCGAACGGGATCGAGATCGGGGTCGAAGCGGAGGTGGAGACGGACGGCGGAGACGGCGAGTCCGCCGAAGAGGAGGACGAATCCGCCGAGAGCGGCGGAGAATCCGGCTACGAGTACTCCGAGTAGCGGGCGTCGAGTCGCCGCCGCTCCCCCCGGCGCACCGACCCGTTCCGCTCCTTTTAACCTCGCCAGCGACCAAAGAGAGCTATGTCCAAGCCCCGCGTCCCCGGCGGCGACGAGAACGCGCTGGAGCTACCCTGCGGGGAGACGATCGGTGTCGGCGAACTGGACCTCGGGATGCGCGAGTACGAGTGCGACTGCGGCGAGACCCACGCAGTCGTGATGGACGTCCATCCCCCGGAGCGGTTCCTCCCCGACTTCTTGGTCGAGGTGCTCCGGGAGGCGATCGAAACGACCAGCGAGGAGATGCCGGAGTTCGACACGCCGCACCTCCTCGGCGTCGTCTTGGAGGAGTTCCCCGAGGCGGTCGTCTCGCACGACGCCAGCGAGAACGCCGACGTGGGGTACGCGATGGTGTGGGTGACCGAGTTCGACTCCCGCCGGCTCCACGAGGTCGTCGTCGAACTGGTGGTCGAGCTGATGGAGCACGCCGTGAGCCACGCCGACGACGACGAGGCGCTGTCGGCGTTCGAACGAGAGATGGTCGAGTTCGACGTGAGCGAGTTCGTCGAGCAGTACCGCGCGGAGCGCGACCTCGAAGCCGAAGACCCCTACGCCTGAGCGTCGGCCTCACCGCGGTGACGACCGCGAGAATCGCTCAGCCCCCAGAACGCGGCCGCTTCGATGCGTGCGTCTGACAGTCGTCCGACTCCTGTCACACTGAACCCTATATGTTCGGAGACCCTACGTAAGACGTATGAGCGCCGGCGAATACGACCGGTACGACCGAATTCGCGGCGTGCTCGCCGAGGCCGACGAGCCGCTGACCGCCCGGGAGATCCTCGCGCTCGTCGAGGAGTGCGACGAGTGCGAGGCGATCGACAGCCCGCACAGGGTCGCCACCGTGTTAGGGCGACGGGCCGAGCGCGGCGAGGTCGAGGTCATCGCGGGCCAACCGTACCGGTACCGGCTGGAGACCTGAGGGGCGGCCGGAGGCCCGGAAGGCAACTGTCTGCGGCCGGGCGTGCGATCGTTCGGCTGAGCCCGCGAGCGTGCTACGGCGTCACGATGAGATCGAACCGATAGACGCCGTCACGGTACTCGACGACGACGTTCCGGAAATCGACGCGCTCCTCGTAGCTGTCGATCGGTTCGAGGTCTTCGGCGATACCGAGCGCGCCGAGGGCCTCGCTGAGCTCGTCCGAGGGCGGCGCGCCCTCCTCGTAGCGGCGGGGCTCCTCGGCGATCGCATCGTCAAAGACCCCTTGAGCGGCCTGCGAGAGCCCGGCGTCGGTGAGATTGCGCTCGACGATGGCGTCGCGCGCGTACGCGATAAAATCGGCCCGCGAGTCGCTGACCTCGCCGATCGCGTACGTCCACTCCGGGACTTCGACGGTCCGGCGCTCCCTCACGGTCCGGAAGTACTCGTCCTCGTACTCGACGAACTCGAACGGGGGCGAGGGGACGAGGGCGCTCGCATCGGCGTCGAGCCCGTGATGGAACTCGACGGTCTGTAGCTCGTCGAACTCTGGGTCCCCGAGGAAGCCGTCGTTGCCCGCGTACACGGCGTCGAGCGCCGCGTCGAGCACGCGCTCGTCCTGGTCGGAGAGGTCGAAGGGCGGTTCCGCGACCGCCGCGCCGTCGGGCGGCGTCTCGTCGACCCGGTCGACCGCGAAGTGCCAGCGCTCGCGTTCGAGGACGCGCTCGTCGGTGATCCGGACCTCGTAGAAGGTCTCGTCCCGGCGGAGGAACGTCGGCCGCGGGCGCGTCTCGGTCCCCCACTCGTCTCGACCGACCAGCGGCCACTGTCTAACGGTCACCGTCCCGGTCTCGAACAGCGCGGAGAGGGACGCGGTCTTGGCTTCGGTCGTGAAGTCGACGCGGGTGGTGGCGTCGATGACCGTGGGATCGGGCCACAGGTAGGGGGGTCCGATCGACGAGAGGTCCAGTTCGTCCCCGATGAGGGCGTACGAGTCGAGGCTGCCGGGGCTCAGGCACCCGGCCGTCGCGGCGGTCGCGCCGGCGGTGCCGAGCAGTTGGAGGGCACGGCGGCGGGAACAGGGCATGTCGTCCGGGAGTTCCCGACATCTCGGTAAATTCCTTGCGATGGGCGGCTCAGGCCGTTACGCCGCCGGTGACGCGTCGTACGAGCCGGGCGTCGTGACTCGGTTCCTGACGGCGGTGTCGGCTACCGTGAGATGTCATAACACTCACCGTGATACGGAATAGCTTGCGAAAATCGCAAATCTACTGCGAGATTCGTACTCTACCGCCGACCTTATTACGATGAGCGTATTCCGTCCGCGTAATGAGCGAAGACCGGACGATTCTCCTTATCGGCAGCGGACCGATCCAGATCGGACAGGCGGCCGAGTTCGACTACTCCGGCGCACAGGCGTGCCGCGCCCTACAGGAGGAGGGCGCCCGCGTCGTCCTAGTGAACTCGAACCCCGCGACGATCATGACCGACCCCGAGACGGCCGACCGGGTGTACATCGAGCCGATCACGCCCGAGGCCATCGCGGAGGTCATCCGGATCGAGGAGCCGGACGGCGTCATCGCCGGGCTCGGCGGGCAGACGGGGCTCAACGTCACCGCCGAGCTCGCCGAGGAGGGCATTCTGGAAGAACACGACGTCGAGGTGATGGGGACGCCGCTCGACACCATCTACGCGACGGAGGACCGCGACCTGTTCCGCCGGCGGATGGAGGACCTCGGCCAGCCGGTCCCCAAGTCGACGACCATCTCCTTAGACGAGGGCGAGTCGGTCACCGACTTCGACGAGGCGGCGTTCCGGGGGCGCGTCCAAGAGGCTGTCGACGCGGTCGGCGGCCTCCCGGTGATCGCCCGGACCACCTACACCCTCGGCGGCTCCGGCTCCGGGGTCGTCGACGAGTTCGAGGAGCTCGTCGAGCGCGTCCGCAAGGGGCTCCGCCTCTCGCGCAACAGCGAGGTCCTCGTCACCGAGTCCATCTCGGGGTGGGTCGAGTTGGAGTACGAGGTGATGCGGGACGCCGACGACTCCTGTATCATCATCTGTAACATGGAGAACATCGACCCGATGGGGATCCACACCGGCGAGTCGACGGTGGTCACCCCCTCGCAGGTCATCCCCGACGACGGCCACCAAGAGATGCGCGACGCGGCGCTCGAAGTGATCCGCGACCTGGGCATCCAGGGCGGTTGTAACATCCAGTTCGCGTGGCACGACGACGGGACGCCCGGCGGCGAATACCGCGTCGTCGAGGTGAACCCGCGCGTCTCGCGGTCCTCCGCGCTCGCGTCCAAGGCGACGGGCTACCCGATCGCCCGCGTCACTGCGAAGGTCGCGCTCGGAAAGCGGCTCCACGAGATCGACAACGAGATCACCGGCGAGACGACCGCCGCCTTCGAGCCCGCCATCGACTACGTGGTGACGAAGGTGCCGCGCTGGCCGATCGACAAGTTCGACGACGTGGACTTCGAGCTCGGCACGGCGATGAAGTCGACCGGCGAGGCGATGTCGATCGGCCGGACGTTCGAGGAGAGCATGGTGAAGGCGCTTCGCTCCTCGGAGTACGACCCCGCCGTCGACTTCGACGAGGTCGACGACGCGGAGCTGGAGTCGGAGTACCTCGAACGTCCGAGCCCGGACCGCCCGTACGCGATGTTCGAGGCGTTCGACCGCGGCTACGACGTCGACGACGTGATCGACCTCACCGGCATCCACCGCTGGTACGTCGAGCGCTTCGAGAAGATCGCCGACGGCACCGCCGCGGCCGCCGAGGACGACTTCACCGAGGCCGCGATGGTCGGCCGCACCGACGCCGAGATCGCGGCGACCGCGACGGCCGGCGGCGTCGACGCCGACGTGGGGACGGTCGAGAGCGCGGTCCCCGACCGGACCTACAAGCAGGTCGACACCTGTGCGGGCGAGTTCGAGGCCTCCACGCCGTACTACTACTCCGCGCGGCTGCCGGAGTTCCTCCAGGGGGCCGACACCGCGGGCGCGGCGAACGAGGTCCGCGTCGACCCCGACGTGGAGAGCGTCGTGGTCGTCGGCGGCGGCCCGATCCGCATCGGACAGGGCGTGGAGTTCGACTACTGCGCGGTCCACGCGGTGCGCGCGCTCCGCGAGCTCGGCATCGACGCGCACGTGATCAACAACAACCCCGAGACGGTGTCGACGGACTACGACACCTCCGACGGGCTGTTCTTCGAGCCCATCTCCGCCGAGGAGGTCGCCGACGTGATCGAGACGACCGGCGCCGACGGCGTGATGGTCCAGTTCGGCGGGCAGACCTCGGTGAACGTGGGCGAACCGCTTCAGGCGGAGATCGAGCGCCGCGGGCTCGACTGCGAGATCTTGGGGACGAGCGTCGAGGCGATGGACTTAGCGGAGGACCGCGACCGGTTCAACGTCCTGATGGACGAACTGGGTGTCGCCCAGCCCGAGGGCGGCACCGCGACGAGCGAGGCGGAGGCGCTCGAACTGGCCCACGGGATCGGCTACCCGGTCCTCGTTCGCCCCTCCTACGTGCTGGGCGGGCGCGCGATGCGCGTCGTCGAGGACGACGCGGAGTTAGAGGAGTACATCGAGGAGGCGGTCCGCGTCTCCCCCGACAAGCCGATCCTCGTCGACCAGTTCCTCGACGACGCGGTCGAGCTGGACGTCGACGCGGTCGCGGACGGCGAGGACGTGCTCCTCGGCGGCGTGATGGAACACGTCGAGAGCGCCGGCGTCCACTCGGGCGACTCCGCGTGTATGATCCCGCCGCGCTCGCTCGGCGACGAGACGCTGGGCCGGGTCCGCGAGGTCACCGAAGATATCGCCCGCGCGCTCGACACGGTCGGACTGCTCAACGTCCAACTCGCGGTGACGGGGGTCGACGACCCCGACGCCGAGAGCGAGGTGTACGTGCTGGAGGCGAACCCGCGCTCCTCGCGGACCGTCCCGTTCGTCTCGAAGGCGACGGGCGTCCCCATCGCCAAGCTCGCGGCGAAGGTGATGACCGACGACCTGACGCTCGCCGACCTCGACGCCGCCGAGCAGATCCCCGAACACCGCAGCGTGAAGGAGGTCGTCCTCCCGTTCGACCGGCTGCCGGGGTCGGACCCGCGGCTCGGCCCCGAAATGAAGTCCACCGGCGAGGTGATGGGCACGGCCACCTCCTTCGGCAAAGCGTACGACAAGGCGCAAGACTCGACCGGGAAGCCGATCCCCGAGTCCGGCACAGCCGTCGTCGACCTCTCGGCCGAGGAGTTCCCGGATCCGGGCACCGAGGCGGGCGAGGCGCTCGTCGACGGGTACGCGGCGCACTTCGAGCTGAGCGAGGCGACGGACCTGATCGAGGCGGCCAAGCGCGGCGAGCTCGACCTCATCGTCTCGCGGCAGCGCGACCTGCTGGAGGTCGCCGTCGAGGAGGAGATCACCTACTTCTCGACGCACGCCTCCGCGAAGGCGGCGCTCGAAGCCCTCGACCGCGCGGGCGACGACCTCGACGTGATGGCGGTCTCCGACCGGCCGAAGCGCGTCGAGCAGTGGGGCGCCGCGGAGTAGCGGGCGGACTCCACGCGGCCGGAGTGCGCGCTCGTGGACAGGAGCGATTCCGTGACGTTCGGAGCGAGCGCGCCCGTCGGCGCTGACGGCCGCGCTCCCACGGGCCGGCGCTCCGCATTCGACGTTTTAAGTCCCGACACTTCGTCGGTATGAGCATGTCACGGCAGACGGCGGGAGACGCGATCGCCGTCGTGTCCGTGTTAGTCGTCGTCGTGATCGTTGCCGGCCAGCTCGCCGGGCAGCCGGTCCTTCTCGGGTACGTTACCTCCGGAAGCATGGCGCCGACGCTGGAGGCCGGAGACGGATTCGTCGCCGTGCCGGCGGCGGCGTCGGGACCCGTCGAGGAAGGGGACGTCGTCGTCTTCGAAGCGATCGAACTCGACGGGGGCGGGACGACGACGCACCGAGTCGTCGGAGCGACGCCGGACGGCTATCTCACGAAGGGAGACAACAACCCCTTTCGGGATCAGGACGGCGACGAACCCCCGGTAACCGAGGACCGGATCGTCGCAACGGCGCTCCAAGTGAACGGAGAAGTCGTCCGAATTCCGGGGCTGGGGACCGTGATCACCGGCGTCCGAGACGTGGCCGCGGGCGCCGTGGTCGGGGTGACAGCCGCAGTCGGTCTCGACTGGTCGCCGGGTCAAAACGGGCTCAGCGGGCTGTTCATCGGCCTCGGTCTCGCGCTGCTGCTGTTCATCTTCGTCGACGACCTCCGGAACGCCGGTCGGCGGGCTCAGAGCCGAGACCGGTCCCGGGGCGACGACGGGCTCGACGCTCGCTGGGTCGCGCTCCTCCTGGCGCTGTTGATACTCGTACCGGCCAACGCCGCGATGATCGCTCCTAGCGGCACGCATCACGTGACCGTCGACGGCGGCGACCTCCCGGCCGGGACGCTCCCGGGCGACCGAGTGGAGAACGAGTTCACCGCGGAGAACAACGGTCTCATCACGATGCTCGTCGTACTCGAAACGACCCATCCGGAGAGCGAGTTCGACCGGACTCAGCTGGCCGTTCCGCGGGGAGAGTCGGTGACTGCGACGCTGTCGACGACCGCTCCGGGATCCGGAGAACGCGCGACGGTCACGGTCTCGGAACACCGGTACTTCCTCGTGGTTCCGCCCTCACTGATCCTCCGGCTCCACTCGATCCATCCGGCCGTCGCGGTCGGCGCGTTCAACCTACTCGTCCTCGGGAGCATCGCCACGCTGCTGGGGGCGCTCCTCGGGTCCGGATCGAGGCGGGTTCGAGAACGGAGACGCGGTGCGTCGCTGAGCGTTCAGCTCCGGCGACTGTTCAAATAACCGTTAGCGCGGATCAGTTAGCCTTCGTCCCAGTCCGGCTGAGCTCGAACGAGTAGATATCGACAGAAACGCCGTTACCGTTGGAAGTCGTCTCGAATATCAGATAGAGATTATCAGAATTGTTGCTTATTTTAACGTTATCTGTATTGTTGAAATTAATCGTCTTCGACTGGACATCGGGTCCGCCACCGTTTATCGAAAACTTCTGCGTCCACTCATCTCCGGCCTTATTTTTGAGGTATACATTCCAGCTTCCGTTGGTGTTCTTATAGCTAATATTGAGTTGGTACGTACCACCCGGTTCAACGGACGGCAGGGCGTACCCGACTCGCCCGCCTTTCTTATCGCTCTTGCTTCTTTGCGCGGCTACAGCTGTCGCAAACGTGTCTTCGTCACTGTCGTTGACGCTACCCGGGCTTTCAAGCGCCCCCTTCGGATTGGCCGGCTGCGCCGCGGTTCCCACATCACCGCTGTCGCGGTAGTTGTTCGAACTCCCGAAGTCGTAGCAGTCGATGTCGACGAGTCCGGTCGTGCGCGTCGCGGTGATAGTGAAGTCCGGGTTCGACGCGGTGAACTCCAACTCAACCGTGTAGGAGCCGCTGAGTTCGCTCGTGTCGTCGGAACAGCTCACTGCTACGTCGAACGTCTCCGTTCCACCGGTGACCGTCGTATCGAGTGCTCCGCCCCCGACGACACGTGCCTCAACCTCGATGTCGTCCGATTCGAAGGCCCCGAGGTTGTCCTGTATCTCGTACACCACCGACGGACTACCCGAATCGACGGTGCCCGCGTTGCCGGAAACGTCGACGAACCGTAGCACGGCATCCTCGCCGTCGCCCGTATTAACCGTTACATCCCGATTCGAGGTGATCTGCGTCGATCCGCCGGTACCGAACAGCATGAGTCCGCCGCCGCTCACGAGTGAGCCGACGACGGCGCGTCGCGTCCACTTCTTGTTATCGCCCATCTCTGAGCTCCGGCGGTTTTCCGTCGCTGCCGAGATTCATCTCCCGGTTCTGGTACACGTGGAACGCCGCGGAGGCGGTGAACAACGCCGCGATTATCCCAGCCCACGCGAGGCTCGGCACCGATTCCGGAAAGACGCCGACCCAGACGGCCGCGACGAGACTCAGCGACACCGCACCGAGGCCGAGGTAGTACTCGGCCCACGGGATCGAGTCCCCGGGCACGACGTCGACGTACACGTCGAGGTCCCGCGCCTCCTCGGTCAGCTCGATCGTCCCGCTGTCGTGCGTGATGATGCCCGCGCGCTCTAACTTCGGGATGTGGTTCTGCTGTATCGAACTGTACGCGAGGTGCCGTTCGCCAGAGGTGATCTCGGAGACCGACTTGCCGTTCTCCCACGCCGCCACCTGTTCGGCGACATCAGAGAGCTCCGTGGTGCCGTCTTCGTTCTTAATCGCGTGGAGGGAGTAGCGTCTTCGTGGATTGCTTAATATTTCATATATTTCGTTCCGTGAGAGCGAGGAACGGTGCTGTTCTCCCGCACTAACTCGATCAGTACTCATTGACACCCCGTGACCGCCAATAACTGACTGCTGATGTGGGGACTAAACTGTTCATTCTCTGTTTGTAAGCGGTTTGACTACTAAAAAGAAACGCTTCAGATCAGAATAGTTTATACTGGTACTGGCGGCGGGGCGGTGTTGAAATAAGATCGAAGGATGAGCCGGTCAAAAAACCGCGCTCTTCGGTAGACTGGCGGAACTAGCGGAATACATTGACAGCGATACAGTCCACGAGACTGTGGATCGGTGCCCCAGTAAGGTTCAGTGACCGGAGGAAGCCGTAGGTCCGAGCGGCCTGCTCCA
>NZ_NEWJ01000065.1:0-15510 GCF_002135045.1 Halorubrum sp. SD683 | reverse complement strand
ATGCTCGACCGCGGCGTCGACACCGTCTTCGGGATCCCCGGCAAGCAGACCCTCCCGCTGAACCGGGCGCTCGCCGATCGCGACGCGCGGTTCGTCGTCGCCCGCCACGAGACCGCCGTCCCGCACCAAGCGTGGGGGTACGCCGAGACGAGCGAGCCCGGCGCGATGGCAGCCACCTGCGTCGTCCCCGGCCCGGGCGACACGAACGCGATGAACGGGCTGAAGAACGCCCTGAACGACTGCGTCCCCCTGCTCCACCTCGCCGTCGAGACGGAGCGGTCGGTCCGCGGCGGCGACGGCATCCACGAGACGCCGCCGGAGACGTACGACACCGTCGTCAAGGAGAACGTCCTTGTCGACTCGCCCGCGGGCGCGGTCCCCGCCGTCGTCGAGGCGATCCGGACCGCCCGCGAACACCCGCAGGGACCGGTCCGCGTGGGGATCCCGAAGGACTTCCTCGCCGGTCGGACCCCGCAGCCCGCGGTCGGCGAGCGCGAGCCGTCACCGCCGCCGGCACCGCCCGCGGCGGCGGTGCGCGAGGCCGCAGACCTGCTCGGCGATGCCACAGCGCCCGTCGTGCTCGCCGGCGGCGGTGTCAGGCGCGCGGACGCGGGCGACGCCCTCCGGTCGGTCGCCGAGGGGCTCGGCGCGCCGGTCGTGACGACGTACAAGGGGAAGGGGACGCTCCCCGAGACGCACCAGCTGTCGGCGGGCGTGCTCTGCGGCGGGGCCAGCGCGGAGCTCCGGGGGCTCCTCGCGGACGCCGACGTCGGCCTCGTCGTCGGCTCAGACCTCGACGCGGTCGCGACCGCCTCGTGGTCCGTCGCGATGCCCGAGACGCTGATCCACGTCACGCTCGACGGGGACGACGTCGGGTTCGGCTACGAAGCGGACCTCGGCGTCGTCGCTGACGCGGACCGCTTCCTCCGGGCGCTCACCGACCGCCTCGACGACGAGGGGGTGGCGCCCCGCGGCGCCGACAGCGCCGAGCGCGCCGAGTCGGTCCGCGCGGCCGACCGCGAGCGCTTCGCGGCGTTGTCCGAGCAGAGCGCCGACGGTTCGGGGAAGTCGACGGCCGACGACCGCGAGGAGCGCCCGCTCCGCTCCGTCGAGGCCCTCTCGGCGGTTCGCGACGCGGTCCCGGCGGACGCGGTCGTCGCCGCCGACGCGGGCGGGTTCCGGCTGTGGACGCTCGTCTCGTTCCCCGCTGCGGGGCCGCGGTCGTACGTCAACCCCGGTTCGTGGGCGACGATGGGTACCGGGCTCCCGTCGGCGCTCGGCGCCAAGCTGGCGAACCCGGACCGCGACGTGGTCGCGCTCACCGGCGACGGCGGGCTCATGATGTGCGTCCACGAGCTCCACACGCTGGCGAGCGAGGGGATCGACGTCACCGTCGTCGCGCTCAACAACGACGACTACGCGATCATCAGCGAGGAGGCGTCGCGGTCGTACGACTTCCCGGACCAGAGCTACGGGTGGGCGGAGACCGGCCTCGACCTCGTCGCGGTCGCGTCGGGGATGGGCCTGCCCGCGGAGCGCGTCCATGCGCGCGGCGCGGTCGGCGACGCCGTCGAGCGCGCCTGCGACCGCGACGGCCCGGCCCTCGTCGAGGTCGTCACCGATCCGGACGAACCGCAGGCGAGCGAGTGGATGACCGGCCCGCACCCCCGGTCCTAACCGGTCCGTTTCACGCCGAGCGTTTCCGAGATCTGAAGCGATCTATATACTCGTCGGGTCTGAATTTCCCGTATGCGCAACCCGTGGGTTCACGACGACGTCCCGGACGACGCCGGGAGTGGGTACGACGGTCCCGTCCGCCTGCTGGCGGCGTTCATGTGGGGGACGTTGGCCCTCGGCGTCGGGGGGTTCGTCATCCTCTCCGGCGCGGGCGTCGTCGACCTCGCCGACGGCGGGTCGTTCGGCGAGGTCGTCACGGGCGTCGTCGCCGCGCTGGCGCTCGCGCTGGCGCTCCCGGTCCTGTTGAAACTGCTCACCATCTCGCGGGCGCTCGCCCTCCTCGCCTTCCTCGGCACCGGCGCCGGGGTCGGCCGGTTCGTGATCGCCCGCGAACCGGAGCGGTTCCGGGGGCTCCTCGACGCGCGCGAGAGCCTCGCCGAGAACGCCGGCTCGCTCGGCGACCTCTTCGACTTCGTCGACTCGATGGCGCCCGGCGCGATCGACGGCGTGACGGTAGTAGCCGACGCCGCGGCGGTAGCGGTCGACGGCGCGATCGCCGTCGCCGTCGGCGTCCCGATCGCGTGAGCCGACCGCCAGCGGGGTCGTGACGGCCGTCCCCACGCGCGGTCGGGTTCCGGCGCGTCCCGCGGGACGGGAGCCTTAACAACACCCGTGGTGAAGCCCGCCCATGACGCATCCGAACGACGTCGCCGTCGGCATCGTCGGCCTCGGCGGCATCGGGTCCCACCACGCGACGAAGCTGACCGAGCGCGGCGCGAACCTCGTCGGCGGGATGGACGTCGACGCCGACGCGCGGGCACGGTTCCACGAGGAGTTCGGCGTCCCCGCCTACGAGGACGAGACGGACCTCTACGAGGACTGCGACGCCGTGCTGGTCACCACCCCGAACCGCTTCCACGAAGAGTACGCGACCTCGGCGCTTTCGGCCGACCTCGACGTGCTCTTGGAGAAGCCGCTGGCGCACACGCTCGACAGCGCCGAGCGGATCGCCGACGCCGCCAGCGACGCCGACGGGTTCTGTATGGTCGGGTTCAACAACCGGTTCGCGGAGCCGGTTCAGGTGATCAAACACTACCAAGACGAGGGGAGGTTCGGCGAGACCACCCACGTCGAGGCGAACTACGTCCGGCGGCGCGGCGTCCCCGGCCGGGGCTCGTGGTTCACGTCGGCGGACGTCGCCGGCGGCGGCGCGCTCATCGATATCGGCGTCCACGCGATCGACTTGGCGCTCTACTTCCTCGATCACCCCGAGGTCGTCGAGGTGTCCGGGGACACGCGCTCGGCGTTCGGCGGTCGCGACGACTACGCGTACGTCCACATGTGGGGCGACGACGCGGGGCCGGAGGGGTTCGACGTCGACGACTCCGCGTCCGCGTTCATCCGCGGCGCCGACGGGAGCACCGTCTCGCTGGAGGTCGCGTGGGCGACGAACCGGCCGGCGACCGACGAGTTCGTCGTCCGGGGCACCGAGGCGGGCGCGACGCTCGACCGCGGTAGCGGCGACCTCACGGTCCACGAGGCGGGCGTCGGCGGCGGCCACCACCTCACGGACGCGAGCGTGGAGACGCGCGACGGCGACGCGCACGCCGCCGAGCAGGCGACGTTCCTCGAAGCGGCCGCCGACGGCGAGGCGCCGTCGATAAACACCGTCGAGGAGGGGTTACGCGTCCAGCGCGTCATCGACGCGATCTACCGCTCCGCGGAGACCGGCGCGGCGGTGCGGCTGGACTGAGCCGCCGACCGAGCAGGCCGACCCGGGAGCCGCGATGGGAACCTATTCGGTGCTGGGGACCGTCACCGCGGACAACTCGTGACCAGCGATCCCGGCCCCACGCCGCCCTCCGAACGGATCACCAGCCTCGACGCGCTCCGCGGCTTCGCGCTGCTCGGCATCCTCGTCATCAACATCCGCGTCTTCTCGATGCCGGAGCAGACCCTGCTCAACCCCACCGTGTACGGCGACTTCACCGGGCTCAACTACTGGACCTGGTTCGTCGGCCACGTGTTCGCGCAGTCGAAGTTCATCACCGTCTTCTCGGCGCTGTTCGGCGCCGGCGTCCTGCTGTTCATCGAGAGCAAAGAGGAGAAGGGCCAAGACGCCGTCCGCCTCCACCTCCGCCGGACCGCGGTGCTGATCGCGATCGGCCTCCTTCACGCGTACCTGCTGTGGTACGGGGACATCCTCGTCACGTACGGGCTGCTCGGGCTGTTCCTCCTCTTCGTCCGCGACCTCGACGCGCGTCGGCTCGGCGGGCTCGCCGGGATATTCCTGCTCTTCGTCCCCGCGATCGAGCTGTTCGCCGCGACCTCGATCGGCGGCGAGGCGATCGCCGGCCAGTGGCTGCCCGCGGAGGCCGCGGTCCGAAACCAGGTGGCCGCCTACCGCGGCGGCTGGCTCGACCAGATGAGCCACCGCGTCTCCTCGTCGTTCCAGCGACAGACGTCCGGGTTCATCGGGTCGAGCTTCTGGCGCGTGGGCGGCGTCATGCTGCTCGGCATGGCACTGTACAGGCGCGGCGTGTTGACCGGCGAGCGCTCGACCGCGTTCTACCGCCGGCTCGTCGCGGGCGGCGTCGTCGGCGTCGGAATCGTCGTCGCCGGCGTCGCGTATATCGAGGCGAACGACTGGAGCGCCGGCGCCGCGCTGTACTGGCGGCAGTTCAACTACGTCGGGAGTCTGCTCGTCGCCGGCGGGTACGTCGGCCTCGTCACGCTGTTCGTCCGGTGGCGCGGTGAGGGGCTCGTGGCCCGCGCGCTCGCCGCGGTCGGCCGCACCGCGTTCACCAACTACCTGCTCCAGACGGTGATCGCGACGACGGTGTTCTACGGTCACGGTCTCGGGCTGTTCGGCTCCGTCAGCCGCGTCGAGGCAATGGGGATCGTCGTCGCGATCTGGGCGGTCCAAGTCCCGCTGTCCGTGATCTGGCTCCGGTACTTCCGGTTCGGTCCCGTCGAGTGGGTGTGGCGGACACTCACCTACGGGGAGGCACAGCCGTTGCGGCTGAAAGACTGACCCCGCGTTCTCCGAACTGAGACTCGCGAGGACACGTTCAACAGTCCCCGGTCGGACTCCCGCACATGAGCGAGTTCGACGTTCACGACCACCGTCACGAACTGAAACAGCTCCGCGACTCGGGCCGAACGAGCCTCTGGGAGAACAGGGAAGGGATGGCGTGCCCGGTGTGCGACGACGCCTTTTCGCGGCTCTTCGTCACGCGACAGTCCGGGACGACGTTCCCCGAGAACGACGGCGCGCGGTTCTGCCTACTGCGTTCCGACGACGCGGTGTACCTCTTCCGACACTGAGCGACCGGGGGCTCGTCAGTCGTCTCCCACCGGGTCGACGCCGGGCTCGGGCTCGTCGATGTACCGCTCGGTCCACGTGCCGCGCGAGAACCACGCGACGCCGATGACGGCGCCGAGGACGTTTCCGAGTGCCATACCGACCCAGACTCCGGTCTCGCCCCACCCGGCGACGAACACGAGGTACCCGACGCTCGCGACCCGGCCCACCCAGAGGGTGAGGATCGAGATGACCATCGCGGTCTTCGTGTTGCCCGCGCCGCGGAACGCGCCTAAGATCACCTGCGAGACGCCGATGAAGGCGAACTCGACCGACCGGATCCGGACGTACTCCACCGCGTAGCCGATCGTCGCGGGCGCGTCCGGCACGTCGCCGAGGAACGCGCCGACGATCGGTTCGGTGAACGTCACGGCGACGACCGCGACGAGGAACATCACGCCCGCGCCGGTCGTGGCCGCGAACTTCACGGCCCTGCCGGCGCGGTCGGCGCGGTTCGCGCCGAGGTTCTGCCCGACCATCGTGTCGATAGCGCGGCCGAGCCCCATCGCGGGCAGGAAGACGAGCGAGATGAGCCGGTTGCCGAGCCCGTATGCGGCGACGACCGGCGGCGAGAACGTGACGATCATCGCGGTGAGCGTGATCATCGCGAGCGCGCTCGTCGTCTGCTCGACGCTGGAGGGGAGCCCGAGCCGGAAGATGTCCCGGATAAAATCGAGGTCGGGCGCGAGGTGGCCGAGCGTCACGTCGGGGCCGTACCCGGTGCCGAACAGTATCCAGAGGCCGATGGCAGTCGCGACGCCCCGCGAGAGGATCGTCGCGAGCGCGGCGCCCTGGATGCCGATCCCGGTGACTCCCGTCGCCGAGAGCAGCGTCGCCTCCAGCGCGACCGGGTCGAGCGCCGCGAGGCCGGGAACCGCGGCGAGCCACTCGAACAGCGGGTTCCCCTCGAACCCGAAGATGAAGAACGGGTCCAAGAGGACGTTCAGGAGGACGGAAATGAACATGACGGCCATCGGCGTCCGCGTGTCGCCGTAGCCGCGCATCAGCGCCGAGAAGACGAAGAACCCGAACATCAGGGGGATCCCGGCGAAGATCACCTCCATGTAGTCTGCCGCGAGCGGGATCACGGTCGCCGCGGTCTCCGCGTCGCTCGGCAGGATCTCGAGGGCCGGGCGCGTGTAGAAGTAGCCCCCGATCCCGATGAGCACGGACAGCACGGAGACGGTGAAGATCGTCTGTCCCGCTACGAGCCCGGCGGAGCCCTCGCCGTCGGCGCCGGTGTACTGCGCGACGAGGATCGCGCCCGCCGTCGTGAACCCGCCGGCGACCGCGATCAGGAGGAAGATCAGCGGGAACGCGAGGCTGATCGCGCCGACGGCCTCCGCCGAGAGCCGGCCGAGGTACAGGGTGTCGACGATGTTGTACGTCACCTGGAGCAGCTGGATGACGACGATCGGCCACGCCAGGCGGAACAGCGGTCGGAGGAGGCTCCCCTCGGTGATCGACTCCTCGCCGACTGGGTCGTCGGGCGCGGGCTCGGGGGCGTCGGACACAGCTTCGGGGTCGTCGTCCCCGTCGCGGCCGTCGTCGGCGCCCGTGGGACCGCCGCTCGGTCCACCGGAGGGGTCCGGCGGCTCGGAGGAATCCGACGGGTCGGAGGGGTCGGCAGCGGGCTCGTCGCTCACTGCGGTTGAAAAGCCGGGCGCGCTCTATCAGGCTTCCGATCCGGTCACCGGCGCCCGTCGCTACCGTCTATGGATCCGGCGGGATTGTCCGCGTCCGAGGGCCCGCCCTCGGCCGTCTCCGTGGCGCCTGCTCCGTCGCCCGGGGTCGGATCGGCGGCGCCGTGAGCTCCGTCGGCACCGGGCGTCTCGGTGGCGGCGTCGACGCGGGCGACGCCGGAGGTGTCGTCGAAGACGAGGTGCCGGTGCGGGTACGCCATCTCGACGTCCGCGTCGGCGAGGCGGTCGCGGATCTCGGTGTTCACGTCCGACTGGACCTTCGCGAGCTTGTACGGCTTCTTCACCCAGTACCGCAGCCGGAGGAGGACCCCGTCGTCGGCGAACTCGTGGAGGCGGCAGTCGGGACCCGCCATGTACCGCGCCACGCCGATCCGGATGTCGGGGCCGCCGTCGACGACGGCCTCGGAGTCGCGCGCCGCGCGCTCGATGAGCCGCCGGGCCTCGGGGATATCGCTCTCGTAGGTGACGAGCACGTCGATCGAGCGCCGGGTCCGCTCGTCCTCGGCCGAGAAGTTCGTCACGTCGCGCTCGCGCATCGTCCCGTTCGGCACGACGAGGAAGGTGTTATCCAGAGTGAATATCTTCGTGTAGCGGATCGTGATGTCCTCGACGAACCCGGTCGTCCCGTCCTCTAACTCGATCATGTCGCCGATCTCGAACGGCTGGTCCGCGAGGATGAACACGCCGTTGATGAAGTTCCCGACGAGCGGCGCGAGGACGATACCGATGACGGCCGAGAACACCGCGGTCCCGAGGAGGAGGTCCGCGAACCGGAAGCCGACGGCGCCCAGGCCGACCAGCACCGAGGCGGCGATCGTGCCGACCCGGACCCCGCGGACGATCGTCTGCGCGACGCTCTGTCGCGACACGCGGCGGGCGACGGGGCGACCGATCAGCCGGACGAGGAAGTTCGCGAGGACGACGCCGACCGCCAGTGACGCGAGGACGGTCAACACGCCCGTTCCCGGCAGGTCCGCGAGCCGAGAGCCGATATCGGCGAGCCGCGAGACGGCCCCCGCGATCGGCGTTCCCCCCGGGAAGACCATGGGAACCCGCTGTCGGCCATCGGAAAAAGCGTTTCTCCACGCGCACGACCGGCGGCGAACGAGCCGCTTCGAACGAGAGACGGGGCAACCACTGTGACTCCGCTGAGCGAACGGGCGGTATGGGCCAACCGCCTGCGGACCCAACGAGGTTCGGCGTCGAACACGACACCAAGCCGGGAGACGCGCTGCTCGCCGGCTTCCCCTCGTTCGGGCTCGCCGGCCTGACCGCCGTCCACTACTTGATCGACGACCTCGATCTCGAGGAGACGGGGCGCGTCCGGATCGACGGCGCCCCGTCGATCACGCCGTTTACGAAAGGGGACGCCGCGCCACCCGCTCCGGCTGTACACCGACTCGGACCGCGACGGCACCGTCCTCGTCGCCGAGCGGATCGAGGAGCGGGAGCCGGAGGGGACCACGACCGCATGGACATGTGGACCACATCTGTCCCGACCGTGAGGACCGGGCTCTGAAAACGCGTACAACTCGTCTCATAGTAAAAAGCTATAATCCCCGGTCCCGTTCTTCGGTACATGACTGACGATCTCCGGGACACGCTCGACCGGGTGGGGGACCGATTCAACCTCGGCGAGTACGAGATTGACGCGTACCTCGCGGTGTTGGAACACGGCGAACTGACGGCGAGCGACATCGCCGACCGGACCGAGATCCCGCAGCCGCGGGTGTATGACACGGTCCGGAGCCTCTCGGACCGCGGGCTCGTCGAGCTCCGCGAGTCGCGGCCGATGAAGATCGTCGCCGTCGACCCCGAGGACGCCTTCGGCGATCTGCGGTCGTCGTTCACGGAGATGGTCGACGAGCTGGAGGCGCGGTACACCGCGCCGACGCGGGAGACGGAGGCGGTGTCGCTTGTCAAGTCGCGCTCGACGATCCTCCGGTACCTCGAAGAGGTGATCGCGAACGCGGAGTACGAGCTCGCGCTGTCGCTCACCCCCGGCCTCCTGCGGCGGTTCCGGGACGAACTCGCCGCGAAGGTCGCCGAGGGCGTCACCGTCGAACTGCTCGTCACGCCGGCGTCGAACGCGCCCGACCCGACGGAGTTCGACTACTTGGAGGTCGCGACAATCGCCCGCGCGCGCCGCGGGATCACCACCCCGGTCCTCGCGGTCGGCGACGGCGAGTACTCCGTGTACGCAACGCAGGACGCGCTGCGCGACGACCGCGAGCGCTACGGTGTCATCTTTAATCGCTCCGCGCTCGGCTTCCTCGTCTCCGGCTTCTTCGGCACCGTCCTGTGGACGACCGCGGAATCGCTCGCCGCCGACGGCGAGGACCGGCCCTTCCCGCGCCGCTACGCCTCCATCCGTCGGGCCGTGAAGGACGTCCGCGAGTTCGGCGACGAGGAGTTCTACGCGACCGTCGAGGGCCGCGACATCGAGACCGGCGAGGAGGTCACTGTCCGCGGGAAAGTCGTCGACGTCGCGTTCGTCGACACGGAGGAGGTGGCGTCGCTGGTCGTCGAGACCGAGAACGGCCGCGTCGAGATCGGCGGCCGCGTCGCCGCCTTGGAGGACGTGGAGGGCCAGGAGATCGTGATCGGCCGCGGCGAGCCGCCGGCGCTGTGAGGTGCGCTCGGGTCGTCCCGGCGTCGCCGTTCAAGTGCGGGCGGACCGAAGCGGACCCGTGACCGACGACGCGCGTCCCGACGACGAGCGAGACGCACCGACCGTCGCGTGCGAGCGGTGCGACCGGGAGTGGGTGCTCGACCGCGAGGTCGACGACCTCGACCCCGGGAGCCACGCGATCGAGCAGTTCGCGCTCGACCACGAGCGCCACACCGGCCACTACCCGGACGGCGTGACCCCGTGGGTCGCCCGGTGCGACCGCTGCCCGGACGGGGAGCGCTTCCTCGCGGAGCGTCCGGCGCGGCGCTGGGCGGAGACGCACGCGCGCCACACGCGTCACACCGTCCGGCTCGAACCGCCAACGGGAGCGGTCGAAGCCGTCTCGCCGCGAGACGACGGGGACCGGTCGTAATACCGCAGCCGCTTCCCCTCCGCTACGGACCGAGCGCCGCGATATCGGCTCCGACCGCCGCGCGGGCGTCGGCCGGGTTCGGGTCGCTGTCGGCCAGATGCGTCCACTCGCAGGCGGGTAGCGCGGCGATGCGGTCCCGGATGGCCGGCCGGTACGGTGCGGCCGACGCGATCCCGTCACCGCTGCCCCAGATGTCGTCGATGACGGTCCGCGAGTCGATCCGGACCTCGACGGCCGCAGGGTCGCAGCGCGCGGCCAGCGCCTCCAGTCCGAGGTGGAGCGCCGCGTACTCCGCGGTGTTGTTCTCGGCGCGAGCCCCGACGGGTCGGCCCAGCCGAACGAGGGGGTCGTCGTCGACCAGCAGCACGGCCCCCGCGCCGGCCGGTCCGGGGTTTCCGCGCGAGCTCCCGTCGACGTAGAGGACGATGTCGTCGGCGGACTCGCCGCGGTCGTCGCCCGATCGCGGCGGGTCGGCGGCGAGGACCGACTCGACCGCGGTCCGGATCTCGGCGTCGGTCGTCGTCGGGCCGAACAGCCCGCCGTACCCGGTCACCGCGTCGTCGATGGCGTCGATCGCCGGTCGTATCTCGTAGCCGTACAGGGCGAGGACGTCGTCGACGCGGCTCGCCAGCGGCGAGAGCCGGTCCGTGGGAAGTCGGTCCATGATGTCTCACGCGGCCGAACTGCGGTCCACAACGGTTCATTCGAGAGCGCAGGGAAAAATGCGCTGGCGGCGAGCGCGGTGAGCCGAGCCGCCGCCGATCGGCGGTCAGGACTGAGTGAGAGTGACGACCGCGACCGACCGAGAGCGAGGGCCACACCGACAGCGTATTTACGCCCCCAACCCCTCAGACCCGACATGACGCTCGTCGTCGTCCCGGTTCGATTCCCTCCCTCGTCGCACTCGGCGGCGACGCTCCGCGAGGCGGCCCGCGTCGCCGCGGAGCGCGACGCCGACCTCACGGTCCTCCACGTCGACTTATACCAGCGCTCGGGGGGCGTCTCGCGCAGCGACCTCAAGCGCGCCGTCGAGGAGCGGATCGGCCGGATCGACCGGGCGCGGTACGTCGTCCGTCGGGGCTTCCTCGTCGAGGAGACGATCCTCGAAGAGATCGTCGCCGAGGGGGCCGACGTGGTCGTCATCGGGTCGAAACAGGCGGGGCGATGGCGCCGGATGGTCCAGAAGTTGCTCTCCGACCCCGACATCGACTCGTTCCTCCGCAGCCAACTCGACTGTACCGTGATCACCGTGGACGCGGACGGAGAGACCACGACGAACAACGCCGACGACGACGCCGCGCCGCTCCCGGACGACTAGTTCTCCCCGCGCCGCGACCCGTCCCGCGTCGCGACCTCGTACCGCCGCTCGTACTCGATGACGGTCGCCGCCCGGTCGGCGACCGACTCGCCGAACTCGCGCTCGACGACGTACAGCGCCAGATCGATCCCGGAGGTGACCCCGCCCGCGCTGAGCACGTCGCCGTCGTCGACGACCCGCGCGTCGACGACCTCCGCGCCCGACTCCCGGAGCTCCTCGACGGCGGAGGCGTGCGTGACGGCCCGGCGGCCGTCGGTGACGCCCGCCTCCGCGAGCAGCATCGACCCGGTACACACCGAGGCGATCCGGGTGTCCGCCGCGTGGTGCGCGGCGAGCGCGCGCGGCACGTCGCCCTTCTGCGCCTCGGCCCACGCGCTCGCCTCCTGGTTGCGCGCGTTCCACCCGCCCCCGGGCACGACCAGCAGGTCCGGGGCGTCCTCTCCTCTCGGGCCGGGGAGCGTTCCGTCCACACCGACGCGGGTCCCGTGGCTCGCGGTCACCGTCTCGCGCTCGTCGAGCGACACGTATCGGACGCGGCCGCCGTCGTCTCCTGACGCCCCGTCGTCCCCTATTGCCCCGTCGTCCCCTGTCGTCCCGTCGTCCTCCTCGGCGGCGTAGCCGAGCGCGTAGTCGAACACCTCGTACGGGCCGATACCGTCCAGTTCGTCGAACCCGTCGTACACCAGAATATCGACGTTCATGCCGGGCCGAACGAGCGGCGCGGGCTTGTGCGTTCCCCTCCGATCGGGCGACTCCCGGTGACCCGCAGCGCCGAGCCGTCAGCCCCGGTCGCCGCGTCACTCGTCGGCGAACGCCGACGCGACCCGCTCGATGTCCGCGACGACGCGGTCCCGGTCGATCCGCTCGCCGCGGTAGGCGCGCTCGACGATCCCGTCGGGGTTGACGAGGAACGTCACCACCATGTGCGTGAAGTCGTACCCGGGGAGGCGCTCGCTCTCGGTCGTCCGCTCGAAGGCGATCCCCAGTCGGTCCTCGACCACCGTCTTCGCGCGGGACGGCGTCTCGGGCCGGAGGTACAGCCAGTTGCCCGCGTCGAGGTCGGCGCCGACCGACGCGGCGTTCTCGCGGAGCGCGGCCGCGTCGTCGCGTTCGGGATCGAACGTGATCGGGAGGAAGTACACGTCCTCCGTCAGCCCCGCGTCCGCGACGCGGCCCTGAATCCGAGCCCACTGTCGGAGCAGGATCGAACACTCCGCGGGGCAGAAGGTGAACACGCCCGTCACGAGCGCGGTCCGGTCGAGCGCGTCGCTGTCGAACGTCTTCTCCGCGAGCGGGGCCGACAGCTCGAACGACGGCAGCGGCTGGCCGTACGCGGGGTACGCGAGGTCCTCGCTGTCCGCGATCTGGTCTTCCTGCGGGTCGAGCACGACGCCGTCCGGCGTCCCCCCGAACAGACGCGACGTACAGCCCGCGAGGGAGCCGGACGCGACCGTTCCGGCCCCGGCGAGCAGCGTGCGGCGATTCATACCCGTGTGAAGGGCCGAGCGGCGCATAACGCGTCTGGTGCGATCGACGAACGAGCGGCCGCTGCGGGTGGAAATTGGGATATTGGGTGCGCGGGCGCCCGGGGCGCCGTCGATCCCTCAAAACGGCGTGTAGTACGGAATCGGCGGATGCGGCAGCGGGACGCCGAGCGTCGCGAGCCCGTGCTGGAGCGGGAGGTAGCCGAGCGCGACGAACGCGACGCCGAGGACGCGGTGGAACCGGAGCCGGGTCTCGAGGCGCATCGACTGGAAGGCCGTCCCGAACAACAGGAGCGCCGGAACCGTCCCGAGGCCGAGGACGCCCAGCGAGACGGCGCCGCCGAGCGCGCTCCCCTGAACGAACGCGTACAGGAACGCCGGGTACAGCAGCGGGCACGGCAGGAACCCGTGTGCCGCCCCCAGCCCGAGGATGCGCCAGTCGCCGACCCACGCGTCGACGCGGGCGACGATCCGGTCGCTCACCGCCGCGGCCGCCCGGTCGAATCCCGGTATCGGGAGCGACTCGAACTCCAGCCGGAGCGCGTAGCGCGCGCCGAGGGCGACGATCAGCCCGCCGACCGCGATTCCGGTGAGCGCGTGGACGTCGTCTGCGAGGGTCGTGACCGTCCGCCCCGTGACGAACGCGAGGCTCCCGGCGAGGCCGAAGAGACCGCCGAGCGTCGCGTAGCTCGCGGTCCGGCCGAGGTTGAACAGCGCGTGCTGCCGGACCTGGCGCACGGTGAGGTCGTCCCGCCCGTCGCGTCCGCCGGTCTCCGCGGACCGCATCCGGTCGGCGTAGGTGCCGACGAGCGGACCGCACATGCCGAGGCAGTGGGCTCCGCCGAGCAGCCCGATGAGGAGGAAGACGCCGAGGCCGAGCGAGTCGGTCGCGTACAGGGAGCCGGTCGGCTCGCACGTCGCCCCGCCGCCGGTGGCGACGAGCGCTCGGAGCGCGCCGAGGCTGGAGAGGTCCATATCGGACGGAGGTGCCGGAGACCGCTAACCGATCTGGTGCGATCGGCGAACGGGAGCGGTTCGCGCGCGGCGTCGGTCCGGGGGGAGCCGCCACCCGGTCGGCGGCGTCACCCGTCGGCGTCGAAGAGCGAGTCGACGGTGCGGACGAAGCGGTCGACGATGCGGTCGGGGAGCGACGGCGACACCTCGTCGAGGAGCGCGGCCGTGCGGTCCGGCCGGGCGAGCGAGACTGTCATCGGCCGGTCGGGGGACTTCTCGACGATCCCGTGGTCGGCGAGCGTCGAGACGTGCCACGACACCGTGCTCCGCGCGAGGTCGAGGTCGTCCGCGAGCGCCGACGGCCGCGTCGGTCCCGCGGCGTGGAGGCAGACGACGATCTCGCGGGCCGTCTCCCGCCGGAGGAACGCGAGGGTCCGTCGGTCCCACGGGTCGACCGTCGGGTCGAAGTAGTGTGCCCGCCCGCCGATCCGCTCGACCGCGAGCTCGCCGTCGCGGACGAGCCGGCGGAGGTGGTACTGCGCCTGCCCGGTCGCGATCTCGAGGTCGCGACCGATCCGGTTGAAGTGGACGCCGGGCGTGTCACGGACGTGGCGTCGGATCCGGGCTCTGGTGTCCGACATTCCTGACTGGCCGTTCTACCCGCCTCTGGGATAAAAGGCGCTCGTGCGGTCCCCCCATCTGGGAACGGCGAACGGGAACGTCTTCTTATCCGTCCCCTCCCAAGGGCGACCCGTGACGCAGTCGATCCCGGGGGAGGTGCCGGCGCTCGCCGGCTGGTCCGTGGAGGGATCGCTCCCGATCCTGGCGGTCGTGGTCGCCGCCGGACTCGGGACGAGCCTCCTCTTCGCCGTTAGCCTCGCCGCGTACCGCCGCCGCCGCCGAGCGCAGTACCGACTGATCTCCCTCGCCGTCGGCGCGCTCTTGGCCCGCTCGGTGGTGGGCGTCGGGACCGTCCTCGGGGTCGTGCCGATGCCGGTCCACCACCTCCTCGCGCACAGCCTCGACTTCCTGATCGCCGCGCTCGTCCTCTATGCGGTGTACGCCCACGCGCCCGGGGCGATCGGCGACGACGCGGCCTCGAAGTGAGTCGACCGGCCGGCTTGCTTCAAGTCGATTCGACCGACCGGCTCATCGGTCGAGCCGCGCGCGGAGGTGCTCGACCGCGACGTCGACGCGGGGACCGAGCGCGATGGCGGCGACGGCCGCGACGCCCCCGACGACGGTCCACCCGACGAGCGAGGCCACCGCCCGCCCGGTGTCGACGAACCCGCCCTCCGGCGCGAAGGAGACGCCGATGACGTGCTCGAAGACGAGTCCCCTGAACGCCCCGTTCGGCGAGAGGGCGACCGAGCCGGCGATCCCGCTCGGCGACGCCCCGGCCGACAGCGACCGGAGCACCGCGAGGTCGCCGCCGAGGACGCCGGCGAGCAGCGCGAGGAGGCCGAGCGCGAACGCGCTCCGCCGGGTCGTCGCGATCGTCGACACCGCAGCCGACAGCGAGAGGTACGCCGCGCCGAACGGGACGACGAGCGCGAGGAAGCGGAGGAACAGCACCGGCGAGTCGACGCCCGAGTGCGTCGCGAAGATCCCCGTGTCCGGCGCGGCGGTGAGCCACACGTACGCGCCGACGAGCGCGAACGGCCCGCCGACGAGGACGACGAGCGCGGCCGTCCGCGCGAGCAGCACGCCGACGACGTACCCGGCCGCGCTCACCGGGTACGTCCGGATCACGCCGAGCTCCCCGCTCGCCGCGTCGGCGAACAGCGCGCGGTAGCCGAGCACGACCGCCAGCAGCGGCACCAACACCTCGGTCGGTAAGAGGAGGTCGACGACCGCGGGCACGAACCCGGTCGCGCCGCCGCCGCCGACCGCGACGAGCCCGCCGAGGACGACGAGGAGGCCGACCGCGAGGACGGCGTACCCGGGCGTCCGCCGCACCGTGGCC
>NZ_NEWJ01000064.1:0-15568 GCF_002135045.1 Halorubrum sp. SD683 | reverse complement strand
CGTGGGCTCGGAGATGGGTATAAGGGACAGCGTCGCTGCGGTACGCCTCGACCGCGTCGACGGCGTGCCAGCTCATACCGATCGTTCGCCGGAAGGGATGAAATATGCTGGTACCCGAGCCGCCTGTAGGGAGGTGCCTGTTCCGCGGCCGCCCGTCCCGCGGCCGCCCGTTCCGCGACCGCCCGTCTCGCGAGATCGCACGGCTCGCCCGTGTCCCGCGTGGCCACACGCTCGACCCGCAGTCATTTAGGGCGGACGCGACGAAGCCGAACGCATGAAGGTCCGCGGCGAACGCGAGTGCCAGTCCTGTGGCACGCGGTGGTCGTACTACGAGACGGGCTCCGTCGCGTGTCCGAGCTGCGGCGACCTGCGCAGCGTCGGCGTCGACGCCCGGACGGCACACACCGACACGCCCGTCGCGCTCGACCTCGCGGCGCACCGCGAGCGGTTCGGGAACGCGACCGGGACGCTCCCGCGCTCTGGCGTCGACGAGCTCCAGTCCGACCTCCGGGAGTACTGCCGGAAGCGCGGGTTCATCGACGGCGGGCGTCTCACGCCGCTCGACGAGACCTACCTCGCTGCCCGAGAGCTGCTGGAGGCGGTCGACTGCTTCGAACGGCTCCGGGACCCGACCGACGCCGATCGCGAGTACCTCCTCGGGCTGCTCGCCGGCGCCGACGACGGCGAGCGCCCGGCTGCGGGGGAGGTACCGACCGCGCTCCGCGAGGCCCGAGGGATGGCCGCCGTGCGCGCGGTCGAGGCGTACCGCAGCGACGCGCTCGACTTCCTCGACGAACTCGAATCCGGCGCCGGACCGGGCGGGGCGGAACGCACCGCCGACGCCGAGGGCGACTCCCCGGCGGTTACCGTCGAAGGAGAGAGCCCCGGCTCTCGGATCGGTCCCGCTCGCGACGCGTTCGAACGCCTTCGCGACCGCGTCGCGCGCGCCGACGCCCTCGGGGGCGACGTGCCGCCCGCGGCCGCGGACGGGCTCGTGAAGGCGGTCGACGCGCTCGGGACCTACGTACGGACCGGCGACGAGACGACGCTGACGACCGCCAACCGCCTGATCGACGACGCGAGCGTCGACGACTTCGACCCCGCGGATCGGTGAGATCACCCGGCGTTCACCCGGCCGAACTCGGCGCCGTCACTCCCCGCCCGACGCGACCACCGCGTTCGAGAGCGTCCCGACCCCCTCGTAGGTGATTTCGACCCGCTCGCCGGGTTCGACGAGCCCGGGGTTCGCCGGACTGCCGAACGCGACACAGTCGCCGGGCTCGAACGTGAACCGCTTCGAGAGGTACGAGACGACCTCTCGGGGACCGAACAGCATCAGTTCGGTGGTCGCGTCCTGTCGCACCTCGCCGCCCACGGTAGTCTCGATGTCGATATCCGTCGGGTCCACGTCGGTCTCGATCCACGGGCCCAGCGGCGCCGACCCGTCGAACGCCTTCCGCGCGGTCCGGCCCTGCTGGTCGAGCGCGTCGACGTCGTTCAGTATCGTGTAGCCGCGGACGACCTCCGGGACGTCCTCGGGGGCGAGATCCCGGCACCGTTCGTCGAGCACGGCGACAAGTTCGCCGGCGTACGTCAGCTCGTCGGTCCACTCTGGATATCGGATTTCCTCGCCGTGCGCGAGCAGGCTCGTCGGGGGCTTGATGAAGAAATCCGGCTCCTCGGGCCGTTCGTAGTCCATCTGGTCGAGCGTCTCGGCGTAGTTCCGGCCGACGCAGTACAGCGCGGTGGGGTCACACGGCGGGAGCAGTCGGCCGTCGCGGCCGACCTCGTACCGGCCGTCGTCGGCGACGACTGTGCCGTCGTCGTATCGGCCGACCACGGGACCGTCCGGCGTGAGCAGTCGAGCGAGTCGCATACAGGCACCTCTGCGCTGCGGTTCGAAAAGGCGTCGGTGGCGGCACGGCCCGGATCAATCGTCGCTGTCCGCCTCACGACTACCGTCCGCCTCACGACCGGTATCCTCCTCACGACTACCGTCCCCATCTTCGTTGAGACCGATGACGACGGCCGACCGGATTTCTAGGGCGGCGTCGAACTCCGCCCGGCGACCGCTCCCGGCCCCGAGCCGTTCGACCGCGGCCTCGTGCGCGCGGACGACGGCGTCGCGCTCGCGCTCGGAGAGCCCGACGCGCTCGGCCACCTCGTCCCAGTGGTCCGGCTGGACAAGGAACGTCTCGCGCCCCGGCTCGGCCTCGATCTGCTCGTACCCCCGGCGATACGCATCGATTCTGGGGCCGAGGTCGGCTTGGACGCGCGCGAGGAGCGTCGGCACGCGCGCAGCGGGCACACTCGCAAGCGCGGTCGTCTTCACTAGCGCTGTCCCCTCGATGGGGTACGTCCCCGGGTCCCGGTCAGTGTCCGTTCCACGACCGTCGGTACCCGCTCTGCGGTCGTCGGCCTCGCCGTCGGCGTCCGCTCCACGACCGTCGGCGTCCGCTCCATGACCGTCGACCTCGCCGTCGGCGTCCCCTTTGCGGCCATCGGCGTCCTCTCCGTGGTCGCCGGACTCGCTGTCGTCGTCGGACATCACCCGCCGGCGCGCATGGCCTTCTGCCGGTATTTCGGGAGGAGGTCACCGAGGGCGTCCGGGTCGCCCGCGAACTCGGCGGTCACCTCCGTGATCTCGATCGCGGCCGCGGCGGTCACCTTCTCGGCGCTGAGGGCCGCCCGCCAGCCGTCGCCCGCCACGCTGGTCGCCTCCGCGGGCTCGTCGGTTCCGACGAGTTCCCCGCCCAAGTTCCTGAGGTAATGGGCGGCGAGCCGCCGAGAGATACCGCGGTACGCGACCGTCTCGCGCTCCCACCCCTCCTCGGCCGGCGGGAGGCCGGAAGCGTCCGCGTCGTCGACCACGTCCTCGGCGGTCGCCGAGCCGTCGTCGCTCATGCGCCCCCCGCGACGGGCGGGAACACGGAGAGCCGGTCCCCGTCCGCCATCGGTGTGTCGAGCCCGTCGAGGTGGAGCACCTCGCGGCCGTTCTTCAGGACGTTGATCTGCGGGGCGAGGTCCCCGTCGGCGATCAGTCGGCCCTCCATCCCCTCGTACTCCGACTCCAGTTCGCGCAGCACGTCGCCGACGGTCGCGGCGTCGGCGAACTCCGCGTTCACCGTCTTCCCGCCGGCGGCCTCGCGAAACGTCGCGAAGAACCGCAGTTCCAGTTCCATACCCGTACGTCGGGTCGCGGCGGCTTAAAAGCGGTCGGCCACGGAAGGCGACGGTCGCTTGGTCACAGGTCGGAGAGGCGAATCCCGTCCTCGACCAGCCGGAAGTTCCGCTCCCGGTCGAGGTCGTCGGCAAGCCACTCGTGGTCGTACAGCTGGCCGATGAGCTCGAGGTAGAGGTTCCGCCACGCGATCGCGTAGATCGGCGACTGCCCCCACGCGCGGAGTTCCGGGACGAACTCGTGGTAGGTGCTCGCCTGCGACTCCATGCGCTCGACCGCGTCGGCGACGACCTCGGCTGCCTCGTCGGGGTCGGCCTCGTCGAGCGACTCGTTCAGTCGCGACTGGATCCCCGCGATGGCGCGCCGCATGTCCTGCTCGGCGGTCCCCTCCTCCTCCGGAAGCGACTCGATGACGCCCCTCGGCACGCCGAGTTCGATCTCTGGCATGGGATCCCCTCGGGGGAGCGCGCTCAAAAAACCCGCTCACCCGGCAACGACGAGCACGGCGGAACCGGGCGACCGCGGGCCACGGTCGGCGACCGACCACGCGCCGCGGTCCGGAACTAGTCGCGGCTCGACACTGCGGGTCGCCGCGCCCCCTTCCGAGAGCCACGTCCCGGTCGCGTTCCCGACCGCCTCCCGGCTGGCGTCGGGCGACAGCGACGCGGGACCGTCGCCGCGCTGCGGGCCGTAGGCCCCGAACCCGGCGTGGTTGACGCCGTCGAGTTTCACGATCCGCGCGTCCGACGGGAGGTTCGCCCGCGACGCGCGCTCCCGTTCGGCGTCGATCACGCCGTCCGCGCCGCCGAGCACCGAGAGCACGTCGAGGCCGCTGTCGGAGACGTCGCGGTCGCAGTACGCGGCGTGGAGGACGAGCGCCTCGTAGGCCGCGGCGTTCTCGGCGGCGTGCCGGCAGGCCATGGCACCGCCGAGCGAGTGGCCGCCGACGGGCCAGACGCCGACCTCCGGGTGACGCTCGCGCACGCGATCGGCACGGTCCGGCGCGAGGACGGCGAGGTTGAGGGGAGCGTCCACCACGACGACGAGCGCGATCCGGTCGGACGCGGCGACGATCTCGGCGGCGGTGGGGACGTAGCTCTCGTGAGCCACCCGCGCGCCGGGGTAGTAAACGAGTCCGACGGTCGACGCCGTCACCGGTCCGTCGCGGACCGCGGTCCCGACCGCCGTCCGGTCGACGGTTATGTCCGGGTCCGCCTCGACCGCCGCAACCGCGTCCGCGTCCGGTCCCATACCGGCGGCGAAGTACGCGGCGGCGCCGCCGCCGACGATCGCGACGAAGAGGACGATCGCACCGCCGGCGACCGCGAGCCGCCGGGGTCCGGGGAGTCGGTGAGCGATCCCCTCCGCTTCCCTCACGGCGTCGGCGCGGCCTTCTGGAGGGCCGTCTCGGCGATGTTCCCGCCGTAGTCGGCCGACCGGAGGACCGAGTCAACGACGAGCCCGAGCAGTTGCGCGCGGGTGGGGTCGAGGTCGCGGAGGACCTCGTCGATGGACCTGACGCGCTCGTCGATCGCTCTGACGCCGGTTCTCGCCTCGTTCGCTCGTCGGGTAGCCGCCTCGGTGTCGTCGTCGAACAGCGCGTCCATCGCGGTGTCGATCACGTCGACCGCGTCGCCGTGGAGGTCGTTCACCGCCTCCACGACGTCGTCGGGAAGCGGGTCCTCGATGTTCAGGGTCAGGTGCGCGATCTTCGTCGCGTGGTCGCCGATCCGCTCTAACTGGCGAGCGCTGGAGTGGTAGTCGAAACACTCCTCGCGGGGGAGCCCGAGCTCCTCGGCCGCCTTCGGCGTTCGCAGCGTCGCGCGGAAGATCCGCGAGACCACGAGCCACAGCCGGTCGAGGTCGTCGTCGCGGCCGATCACGTCGCGCGCGAGGTCGTGGTCGCGGTCGGCGAGCGCGGTGATCGCGTCTTCGAGCATCGACAGCGAGATCAGCCGCATCCGCGTGACCGCGTTGTGGATCGAAAGCTCGGAGGAGTCGAGGAGGTCCTGGACGACGACGCGGTCCCGCGTCTCCTCTAACACCTCTAGGCCGACGAGACTCTGGACCGCGTCGCGGATCGTCGAGCGCTGCTCGGTGGTGATCTCGGCCGCCTCCAGTTCGATGACGTCGAAGCCGCTGACGTACATCGTCGTCACCGCCCGCTGGAGTGCCTGCCCAGACAGGTCCGCGATGTCGAGCGTCCCCCGCATCCGTTCGTCCTCCGACCGCGGGGTGAGAAACAGGGAGTCGCCGTCGGGGTGGAACTCGATCTCCGTCCCGGCCTCGACGTCGTTCTCAGTCGCCCACGTCTTCGGAATCGAGACGGTGTACGTCGAGCCGCCGGTGACTTGGACCTTCCGCGTTTCCATACCCGACCCTCCGGAGCGGAACACCTTAATTTTGATCAAAATATATACTGCCGAACAACGAGCGAGACATCTGTCGTCAAATAGTCCGCAAAACGGCAGTGGAGAATGCCTAGGGCCGATAAATAGAGAAGTAATTTTACTATATATACCTACACTTCAGTATGGATACGACCGGCGTGTTTTCTCGGTGTCGTCTCAGACCACGCGGTTACGGAGTTCGTCGCCGGCGTTCAACCGCGCGACGTTGTCGGCGAGGATATCCGCGACGCGGTCGTAGTACTCGGGGGTGTGTCCGGCGTTGTGCGGCGTGATCGTCGCGTTCGACAGCCCCCACAGCGGGTGGTCTTCCGGCAGCGGCTCCGGGTCGGTGACGTCCAGCGCCGCGCCGCGGATACGGTTGTTCCGGAGCTCCGTCACCAGGGCGTCCGTGTCGACGATTGGCCCCCGAGCGATGTTGACGAGGACGGCGTCGGCCCGCATCGTCCTGAGCGCGTCGGCGTCGACCAGCCCCCGCGTCGTCTCCGTGAGTGGACAGGCCAAGACGACGTACTCCGCCCCGGTGACGGCCTCGTGAAACTCGTCGAATCCGTACACCTCGTCGGTCGGCCCGCCCTTCTCCGGAGAGTAGCGGACGCCGACGGTGTCGACGTCGAACGCCTCTAAGCGGTCGACGACGGCCCGGCCGATGGCGCCGAGCCCGACCACGGAGACGGTCGAGCCGTACAACTCCGTCGTCTCGTAGGTGCGCCACTCCCGGCGGGTCTGCTGCCGGTACGCCCGGTGGAACTGTCGCGCGTGCGCGATCATCGACCCGACGACGTGTTCGGCGATGTTCGGCCCGTGGACGCCCGAAGCGTTCGTCACGGCGATTCCGTGGTCCGCGAGCAGGTCGCGCGGCAGGTGGCCCGTCCCCGCGAACACGCAGGCGAACAGCTCCAGCTCCTCTGCGGCGGCGAGCAGCTCCTCGTCGACGTTGAGCCCGACGGCGACCCGCGCCGTCCGGATCAGCTCCAGTTCCTCCGCGGGCGTTCGCGCTCGCGCGACCGTCGCGTCGGGGAGCCGCTCGCGGATCGCCGACGCCAGTTCGTCGGGGCCCAGCCCGTGGATCGTCTGTCGAAGCACCAAGACGTCTGGATCGCTCATGGGGGCTGTCTCGCCGGGACCGATAAAAATGGTGTCAGTCGCTCGGTGACCGGCGGAGCGCCGAACCCCGTCGGGGCGGGCTACGACAGCGCCGCGTCGAACGCCGCCCGGAGGTCCGCCTTCATGTCGTCGACGTGTTCGATCCCCACCGACACCCGGATGAGGCCGTCGGTGAGCCCGGCCGCGATCCGCTCCTCACGCGGGATGGCAGCGTGGGTCATCGCGGCGGGCTGCTCGATCAGGCTCTCGACGCCGCCGAGCGACTCCGCGAGGGTGAACACCTCCGTCTCGCTTACGGCCGTCGACGCCTCTTCGAGGGTGCCGTCCAGCTCGAACGACAGCATGCCGCCGAAGTCGTCCATCTGCGCGGCCGCCAGCTCGTGGTCGGGGTGCGACTCCAACCCGGGGTAGTAGACGCGCTCGACCGCGTCGTGTCTCTCCAGCCACTCCGCGAGCGCCATCGCGTTCTCGCAGTGTCGGTCCATCCGGACGGGGAGCGTCTTCGTCCCGCGGAGGACGAGGAACGCGTCGAACGGGCCGGGCGTCGCGCCGACGGAGTTCTGGTAGAAGCCGAGCCGCTCGTCCAGTTCCTCGTCGTCGACGATCAGGGCGCCGCCGATGGTGTCCGAGTGCCCGCCGAGGTACTTCGTCAGCGACTGGGAGACGATGTCGGCGCCGTGTTCGAGCGGGCGCTGGAGGTACGGCGTCGCGAACGTGTTGTCGACCGCGCAGAGCGCGTCGCCCTCGTGGGCGATGTCGGCGAGCGCGCCGATGTCGTTGACGTTCATCAGGGGGTTCGTCGGCGTCTCGACCCAAACCAGCTCGGTCTCCTCGCGCATCGCCGCCCGGACCGCGTCGTGGTCGGTCGTGTCGACGAACGTGGTGTCGATGTCGTACTCGTCGTACACCTGCGTGAGGATGCGGTGGGTCCCCCCGTACACGTCGTCGCCGGCGACGACGTGGTCGCCAGCCGAAAGCAGGTTGAGGACGGTGTTGATCGCCCCCATGCCGGAGGAGAAACAGCGCGCGTGGCTGCCCGACTCCAGCGAGGCGAGGTTCGCCTCCAGGTCGCTCCGCGTCGGGTTCCCGGTCCGGCTGTACTCGTAGCCGCGGTGGTCGCCCGGCCTGTCCTGCTCGTAGGTGGAGTTCGCGTGGATCGGGGTCATCAACGCCCCCGTTTCCGGGTCGGGCTCCTGTCCGGCGTGGATCGCGAGGGTCTCGAACCGGTGCTCGTCGGGGGCGCCGGCGTCAGGGTCGCTACCGGCGTCGTCGCCGTCGCCGCCGTTCTCGGGTGTATCGCTCATGGATACGCGTCGTCGCCGAGGAAAGTGATTCTTCCCATTCGGGCGGCCGGGGAGGTAGCGACGCGCCGCTCAGAGAAGGAGACGCGCCGCTCGCGGTGATGATGGATGCTCGGTCAGGGATTTGAACCCTGGTCGTCGGCTGACTTCCGAACCGGCGCCGAGGCGCCGCGTCCGCCGAAAGGCCAACATGATTGGCCGGACTACACCAACCGAGCGTGAACAATGCTTACGTCGGGGACAATTTAACTCTTCTCAACTCCCCGCAGCGTGCGACGGTGACGCACGCAGTCGGTGCGGAGGCGAAACCGTTACTCGTCGACGTCGACGCGCTCGATCTCGACGGCCTCGCGGGGGTCGTCGTTGCGCCCGGTCGGCACGCCGCCGATCTCCTCGACGACGTCCATCCCGTCGATGACATGCCCGAAGACGGCGTGCTTGCCGTCGAGGTGCGGGGTCGCGTCGAGCGTGATGAAGAACTGCGAGCCGTTCGTGTTCGGGCCGGAGTTCGCCATCGACAGGATCCCGGGTCCGTCGTGGGTGAGGTCGTCGTGGAACTCGTCGTCGAACTCGTAGCCGGGACCGCCGCGGCCGTTCTCCATCGGGTCGCCGCCTTGGATCATGAAGTCGTCGATGACGCGGTGGAAGACGATGCCCTCGTACAGCGAGTCGCCGCGGACCTCGCCGCTCTTGGGGTCCTCCCACGTGTTCGTCTCGGGCGCGGGCTCCGCGTCGGCCGCGGGGTCGTGACGCGCCAGCCCGAGGAAGTTCTCGACCGTCTTCGGCGCGCGATCGGCGAAGAGCTCGACGACGATATCGCCGTGGTTGGTCTGAAGCGTCACCTGCGGGTTGTCGGGATCGGAAACCTCTCGTGCCATGTCCGCAGAGAAGGGCGCCCGTCGGAAAACCCTGCCCATCCGCGCGGGTCGTCCCCGGCCGCGAACACCGCAGTTATAAGCGAACGCCGCGGACGCGTCGACATGAGTTCGACCGCGGTCCTGACCGTCGCCGCGCTCGTCGTCGGGGTGACGGTCGGCGCGCTGTTCGCATTCCTCCGCGTTCCGATCCCCGCGCCCCCGGAGCTGCCGGGCGTGATGGCGATCGTCGGCATCTACCTCGGTTTCAAGCTCGTCGGCTACGCCGGCGTCGGGTTCGACCTGCTGGACGCGCTCGGGCTGTGACGTCCCCGCCCCGGACCACCGACGGCCGGTATCGTTTTCCGGCGGGCGCGAGCAGTACCGCGTATGTACGACCAGATCCTCCTCCCCGTCGCACCCGGCGGCGAGGCGAACGACGCGATCCCGCACGCGGCCAGCCTCGCCGAGCGATACGGCGCGACCGTCCACGTCGTCTCGGCCGCCGACACCGCGGTCGACACGCTCGCCGGGCCGCGGACGGGCGCGTTCTCCGACCGCCTCGTCGACGCGGCCGAGGAGCGGGTGGAAGCGGTGACCGCGGAGCTGGAGGAAGCCGGCGTCGAGACGGTCGGCGACGTCGTCCGCGGCGAGCCGCTGGACGTCATCGAGAACGCGATCGAGGACGGCGCCGACCTCGTCGTCATGCCGAGCCACACTCGACAGGGGATCCGACGGCTGCTCCTCGGGAGCGTCACCGAGAAGGTCGTCCGCGTCGCGTCGGTACCGGTGGTGACCGTTCCGATGACCGAGCCGACGGACGAAGGGGATCGGGAGCCGGCGGATCAGGCGGATCGAGAGCCGGCCGACGACGGCGACGCGACGGGCGGACGCGGAGCGTCGGACGGGCAGTGACGGCCGCGCCGAGCGAACGCCCATGACGGACGCGTCGAACGGCCGCGAGACCGTCACGCGCGCCTTCCGGGTCGCGTACGACGGGCGAGAGTACGCCGGCTTCCAGCGACAGCCGCACGCCGAGACGGTGGCGGACGCGCTCCTCGAAGCGCTCGCGGACCACGGCGTCGTCCAGCGCGGCGACGGGGCGACCCACGCCACGCCCCCCGGCTACGCCGCGGCCGGGCGGACCGACGCCGGCGTCTCGGCGGTGGCCCAGACCGTCGCCTTCGAGGCGCCGACGTGGCTCACCCCCCGCGCGTTCAACGGGCACTTACCGGGATCCGTCCGCGTGTGGGCCGCCGCCGACGTCGGAGAGGAGTTCCACGCGACGCACGACGCGGTCCGCCGGACCTACCGGTACCACCTCTACGCCCCCGCGGTCGACGGGGGCGGTTCGACCGACGCCGCGCGATCGGATCCCGAACACGCGGTCGACGACGACCGACTCCGGGACGCGCTCGCGCGGTTCGACGGCGAACACGACTTCCACAACCTGACGACAGACGAGACGGGCACGGTCCGCGACCTTGACGCGCGGGCGACCCGCGCGGGCGACGCGCTCGTCGTCGAACTCTCGACGGACGGGTTCCCGCGGGCGCTCGTCAGGCGGGTCGTCGCCGCGGTCCGGGCCGTGGGTCGCGGAACGGCCGACCCCGCATGGATCGAACGGCTGCTCGCCGCCGACCCGATCCCCGGCGAGCGGGGGGTCGGCCCCGCGCCGCCCGAACCGCTCGTGCTGTGGGACGTGCGCTACCCCGAAGTGACGTTCGAGGTCGACCGCGAGGCCGCCCGGAGCGCGCGGGTCGCGTTCGGCGAGCGACACCGCGACGCGCGTCACGCCGCCGCCGCCACCGGCGCGGTCCGCGACAGGCTGTTCTCGGCCGCCGAAGAAGAGTGAGCTCGGCGGCCGTGGAGAGACGATCCGGACCGCCGAGGCCGCGGCCGTCAGGCCGCCGATCCGCCCGCCGGCGTCTCCATGCCGTCGACGCGGACCAGCAGGGTGTTGCCGTCGACGTTCGTCGCGTCGACCACGCCAGAGAGCCGCAGCCCGGTGGCGGGCGTCGGCCCGACGGTCACGTGGTCTCCCGCGTCGAACGGGCCGACGGGACCGCGGATCACGAGTTCGGCGCGACACAGTTCCGGATTGGCGACGCTCGACAGGTCTATCTCAGCGACGGTGACGTCCTCGACGGGGATGCCCTCGCGCTCCACCGGGGTCGTCGCGGCGTCGTCTAGCCGCTCGATGTCGAGGGCGTCGTACGCCCCGTCGGTCGGGATGTATCCGCCGTCCGGCCCGGCGACGCCCTCGACGAGTCCGAGGGTCCGGAGGCTACCCATCCGGTTCCGGACCGTCCCCGGGTTGCGGTCGATCGCGTCAGCGATCTCTCGCCCCTGTACTGGGTCGTCCCCTCCTTCCGCGAGGTTCACGAGCGCAGTGAGCACCCGGCTTTGACTTGAACTCAACTCGATTTCTGACATACACAATTCGATGCGTAACTTCCTGATAAATATTGGTATATAACGTCATTATATGCTTATGAGACCCACTAAACCGTGTTATTTCTGGAAAATACTGTGATTGCTACTTCAGATATGCGGTAACGGAAAAACAACCTCTCGCTAGATCCTATTCTCGAATATTTTTAATTCTCGTCCCAGTTGAAGTTCTTTATTTTTGTAATTATGGTCGATTGTGCGCCGTTCAGAGTAACTTTGTACTAATTCCTTATACTATCTACACCGCAAGTATTTACCGCCGAAGCCGGAAGGGGCGGGCGACTGATGACGAATCAACGCGACGTTTGTCACCGCTCGCAGGGACACCCCGTCACTCCGCGACGGCTCACCGGCGGTGTAAATCGGCAGAGAACGCGGACGAGGGACCGAGCGGAGGGCGTCGATGGCTGACCGCGAGTCGGCGTTCGAGTCCGACGGGGCCGTCTCGGCCGGTCGGTCGGCGGAGGCGGGTGCCCGACAAGTGACTCGGTCCGATCCGAGCTCCGAGTCGCTGCCTCGCGCGCTGCTCCCGGACCGGGACCCCGCGGTCGAACGCGACCGCGTCCGGTCGTTCCTCGCCGAGCGGGTCGACGCCGCGGCCGCCGACGGCGTCGTGGTGAACATGAGCGGCGGGCTCGACTCGACGGTGACCGCCGCGCTCGCCGTGGAGGCGCTCGGTCCCGAGCGCGTGTACGGGCTGATACTCCCGTGTAACAAGGTCGGCGCGCCCCACGCACGGGACGCCGAGGCGCTCGCGGCGGCGCTGGGTATCGAACACGACACGGTTCACCTCCAGCCGCTGTTCGCGCAGTTCGGCGCGGTCGCCCCCGATCGCTTCGACCTCCACGACGAACCGGTCCGATCGGGGAACGCGGTCGCTCGGCTCCGGATGACCGTCGCCTACCTCGCCGCCAACGCGACGAACCGCCTCGTCTGCGGCACCGCCAACCGGAGCGAACTGCTCTTAGGCTACCTGACAAAACACGGTGACGGCGCGGCCGACGTGTTCCCCCTGGGACACCTGTACAAGTCTGGCGTCCGTGCCCTCGCGGCCGAACTCGACGTGCCGGAGTTCGTCGTCGAGAAGCCACCGACGGCCGGGTTCCTCCCGGGCCAGCGGGACGCCGACGACCTCGGGGCGCCCTACGAGGTCGTGGACCCCGTCCTCCACCTCGGCGTCGACCGCGGACTGGACTCCGAGTCGGTCGCCGAGCGAATCGCGGCGACCGTCGCCGAGGTCGACCGAACTGCGGACGACGACGGCGGCGAGGGCTCCGCTGCCGCCGTACTCGCCGGGATCGACCGCGACCTCGTCGCGGACCTGCTCGCCCGCCACCGCGCGACGGCGCACAAGCGACTCCCGCCGCCGACGCCGGACGGGGACATGGAGTGACCGAGCGGTCGGGACCGGCCTACGCCGCCCCGTTCAGTCCCAGTCGCTCGGCCAGAGGTCGGCCGCGCGCATCCCCGTCTCGAAGTCGGCCTCGCGGAAGGCGGTCGCGAGTTCGTCGCGGTCGAGGCGGGGGAGGTCGCGCTCGGGCGCCGCGAACTCGGCGACGAGCAGGGCGGTCAGCATCGCGTGTTCGCGGACGTTCCGGTCGTCGACCTTGTCGCGGGTGTCCGCGTGGGTGTGGCCCCACCCGCGCCCGCGGTCGCCGGAGTCGCTGTGGAGCTGGAGCGCCGGTACGCCGCGGCGCACGAACGGCCACTGGTCGGAGAACGGGTGCGGCTGCGCGTCGACCTCGATCGGCTGGCGCGTCGCGGCCGACACCGCTTCGGCCACCGACGCGGCCGCCGTGGAGGCGTGTGCGAGCGCGATCAGGTCGCGGAACCGTCCCGCGCCGTCGACGTTGACCACGCCCTTCACGGAGTCCAGATCCACGCGCTCGGCGAGGTGTTCCGCGCCGAGCAGGCCGACCTCCTCGGCGCCGACCGCGACGACATCGACGCCGAGCGGGAGGTCGGCGCCCGCGATGATCTCGGCCGCGGTCGCGACCGTCGCGATGCCGCAGCCGTTGTCGAGCGCCCCCTCCGCGATGTCGTGGGCGTCGTAGTGAGCGAGCAGGAGGACGCGCTCGTCGGTGTTCGGACCGGCGCGACCGATCACGTTGCGGCTCTCGCCCGGCGTCGTCGACGCCTCGACCGACAGCTCGGCCTGCGCGACGGCGCCGGAGCCGCTCGGTCCGGCCCCCCCGCCACCGACCGCGTACTCGCGGAGCCACGCGCCGGTCTCCTTCGAAACGCCGACCGCGACCGCCTCGGCCTCCTCGCCGAACGTGAGCGACCCGGTCGGCGGCAGCTGCCCGTCGAGGTGGTTGACGAACACGAAGCCGACCGCGCCCGCGTCGACCGCGTAGCCGAACTTCTCCATGCGATGGACGAACCGCCCGCCCTCCGGGGTGGTCGTCGAAGCGACCGCGATCCGGCCCGCCACGTCGCGCTCGTCGATCTCCGCCGGGGTGCCGTACCCAACGTCGACGAGTTCGCCCGAGACGCTGCCCCCCGGCGAGTACGGGAGCGCGAGGGCTTCGAACGACCGCGTGGTCGGCTCGCCGTCCCGACCGGAGACGGTCACGTCGAGCGACGCCGACCCGCGCTCCCACGCCGGGAGGTCGAACGGCTCCGTGCGAACGTCCGCGAGCTCCGCGCGCTCGAAGGCGTCGGCGACGAGGTCGGCGCCCCGGGCCTCGCCCTCGCTGCCGGCCATCCGGCTCCCGATCGCCGTGAGGTCGGTGAGGAACCGCCACGGCTCGTCGTCGGTCCACGTCGATCCGAACGCGGGGGCGAGTTCCGCGGCGCGGTCGCGCACACGGTCGACCGCGTCGGTTCGCCTCTCGGTTGCTGCGTCCTCGGCCATGGGTGTGCCTCCGTCGGTGACGGCTTAAGACTGTGGCTCGCGGCACTGGGCGGCGGCGAAGTGAGCCCCGCCCGGTGAAACGCTACGTTCAAGTGGGACGGTCGGGTATCTCGATTTGAGCACCGTTGGTCCAGTGGTAGGACATTAGCTTCCCAAGCTAATAGCCCGGGTTCAATTCCCGGACGGTGCATCCGGACGCTTACGCGGCTGTCTTCCGCATTTCCCGCGGCGCTACAGCGTGAAATGGGTCGCTGAAGCAGTACGGTAACACCGATACTCTCCTGTTTGGCCCCGTACCGAACGATCACTTCCTCTCCGGGCACTGATCCCGGGTTATACCGCATTTATACACACGTTCGTTTAAAAATAACCGACCGCGGATCTGCGGTGAACACCTCCAAAGTCCCAACCGGGAGGACGACGCACGCTCGCTTCGCTCGTTCCTGCGGCGCTTGCGTCGCCTGCGTCGTCCTCCCGGCTGCCCCTTTGAGATCCCCCGCACCGCGCCCCTCGCCGACCTCGTCAGTCGCCCTCCGCGTTGCTCCGGGCGAGTGACTCCCTCGCACGCGCTCCTCGCGGCCGCCGGTGCGGCCACTCGGAGGCGCGCGCTACCGCGGTACTCCGGACATGTATAAGCAATCGCCGCGGCGACGCGTGTCGGTCTAGATACCTCGTCGCCCGGGCCGCTCAGAAGATGTTCGCCTGGTCGTACACTGAGATGCCGGTGTCGGTGATGTCGTACGGCTTCGTCTCGCGGGAGTGGTTCGCGTCGCGGATCTTCTGGATCTCGACTGCGAGCCGCGTCTCGCGGAAGTCCGACGCGCGGACGTACTGGAGGACGAAGACGGCGTCCGTCAGGTACTCCACGATCCCGTGTCTGGACGCGTACTGCGTCTCCTCGCTCGCCTCCGATGTGAGCAGGGTCGTCACGCCCGCCTCCTTGAGCGAGCGCGTGAAGCCGAACACCTCCGAGCGGCGCTTCGCGGGGTGGTCGTACATCATCTCCAGCAGCGAGACGGAGTCGAGCACCAGCCGGTCCGCGTCGAACTCGGCGATGAGCCGGACGAGGTCGTTCCGGATCGACGACAGCGAGTTGGCCATCTCGATCGGGTCGATGGCGACGACTGCGAGGCGGTCCTCGGCCGCGTGCTCGCGGAACGACCACCCCTTCTCGGCCGCCGTGTCGAGGATCGACTCCCGGGTCTGTTCGAGCGTGATGTAGATCCCCTTCTTCCCCGATTCGAGCGCGTGGTTGAGGAACTGGAGCGCGAACGTCGTCTTCCCGGTTCCGGCGCCGCCGATGACCGACAGCAGCGACCGGCTGGGGACGCCCCCGAGGATCATGTCGTCGAGCCCCTCGATCCCGATGTCGGTCCGCTCGATCTCCGACTCGAACTCCTCCGGGT
>NZ_NEWJ01000063.1:0-15631 GCF_002135045.1 Halorubrum sp. SD683 | reverse complement strand
CCCGCGTTCCCCGCTAGTGCGGTCCACTGCGGCGTGGGGTTCGACGCCGCGCTCGGGCTCGCCGCCGACCTCGGGTCCCCTCACGCGGCGGCGGTCCACACCACTCAGCAGCGCCGCGCCCGCCGGGCCGCGGCGCGGCTCGCTCCCGGGCGCCTCGTCGTCAACCAGCCGGGGATCGCGGCGACGGGGGCGCGCTCGAACGGGTTCGAGGCGGCGCCCGTGCTGGGCGGCGGGGCCGCCGAGGGGAGCCAGCTGTGCGGCGGGCTCACGCCCGCCCGCCTCGCGCGGACGACGACCGTCGCGGCGACGAGCGTCGTCGACGGCGCGTCACATCGGAACGGCGCGGGCGACACGCTCCGCGGGCCCTGAAGCGGCCTCCGCACGGAGGATCTGAAGCGGTCTCCCCGCAGCCCGTGAAACGTTTCCCCGCGTGCTCCGCGGCCCCGTCAGAGCTCGATCTTGTCCACGATCGAGCCGTTGCCGTCCTGCCCGTCGCTGTGGGTGTTGATCGCAATCGTCTGGACCCGGTCTTCCAGCAGCGACCCCTCCATCTTCGCCTTCAGCAGCGAGTCGACCTGGTAGACGCCGGCGGCGTTGTTCATCCGGATCACGACCTGAACGGGCGTCTCGTCGCCCTGACGCAGCGAGACGCGCTCGATCGCCTGCGAGGAGACGGTGTTGATCCCGCGGCCGCCCTCCTCGTAGGGGACACGCGAGCGCCCGCGTTCCATGTCGAGGCCGTCGGCGATCCGGACGACGCCCGCCTCCAGCGTGAGCGGCTGTTCCTCGGTGTGGTGACAGAGGATCGCGTGGAGCACCTCCGCCTTCACGCGGACCCGATCGGCGACGCCGTAGAAGGAGGGGAGGAGGTCGTCCAGCAGGTCCGCCGCCAGCGGGATCGAGTAGTAGGGGTGGTCGTGGCGGTGGACGACGTGGCCGATGTCATGGAGGGTCGCCGCGAGCGCGACGATCACCGGCTCGTCGGCCTCGTCGAGCCCCTGCTGGCGCGCGCCGTTGAACTCGACGCCGCCTGACTTGAGCAGGTCGTACAGCCGGAGGGCGCGGTCGCGCACGATCTCGACGTGTTTGGCGCCGTGGTCGTTGTACCCCTTCCGGGCGACCGGGTTGACGTTCTGCGCCACCAGGTAGGTGAGGACCTCTTCGTCGGATTCGAGCCGGTCGAGGACCTCGTTGAGCCGCCCGTCCGGGAACGCGTGCTCGGCGTCCGGGTCGTACTCGTGACGCGTAGCGTCGGTGTCGGCGTCTATCTCCTCGCGCGCTGCGGGCGCGTCCTCCGCGGTCGGGTCGTGGGCGTCGTCGCCGTCGGTGGGCTCTGGGCCGTCGTCGGTGGGCTCTGGGCCGTCGTCGGTGGGGTCGCTCATGCCTCTCTCAGAGTGTCCCGGCCGGGATAAATGTGCGAGACGCGCGGCCCCGCGGTGACGCTCGGCCCCGTAGCGACGACCGGATCGGCCGTGCCCCCCGCCTCGCACGCTCCCGGACGCGGCGGCCGCCGAGGCGGGAACCGCGGAGAGCGGGTGGGCAACCGGCCGCGGCGGCAGTTTCGGCGCGAGGCACAACGTATAAGCGCGCGACCGGTCCATGTACCGGTGTGACCCGATCCGCGTCCGCGTGCGGTCCGCAGTCGGCGTCAGCGACGCGGCTCTTCTCGAAAAAACGCGCGTGATCCGTCCGCCGGCGGGAGTGGCGACCCCGTCCCGGACGACCCCCGACCCGCGCGCACCGGCCCGCTTACCGATCCGGACCCACCGCAGCACCCCATGACAGACACGACCACCACGACACCCTACGCGACGCAGACGGACAGCCAGGCGACCGACGCGCCCTTCGAGGGCGTCTACCCGGCGATGACGACCCCGTTCACCGAGGACGACGCGGTCGACCACGACCAGCTCGCGGCGAACGCCCGGTACCTCGAACGCGCCGGCGTCGACGGCGTCGTCCCGGTCGGCTCGACGGGCGAGTCGGCGACGATGAGCCACGACGAACACGTCGCGGTGATCGAGACGGTCCGCGACGCGCTCGACGACATCCCCGTGATCGCGGGTACCGGCTCGAACAACACCGAGGAGGCGCTGTCGCTGTCGCGGCGCGCGGCCGACGCGGGCGCCGACGGCCTGCTGCTCATCTCGCCGTACTACAACATGCCCGAACCGCAGGGCTTCCTCGACCACTACCGGACCATCGCGGACGCGGTCGACCTCCCGCAGATCGTCTACAACGTCCCGAGCCGCACGGGCCGGTCGATCCCGGCCGATGTCACCGTCGAGCTGGCAGCACACCCGAACATCCGCGGCTACAAGGCGGCCTCCGGCGACCTCAACCTGATCAGCGAGGTGATCGAGCGGACCCGCGACGAGGCGTTCGCGGTGCTGTCGGGCGACGACGGGCTCACGCTCCCCGTCCTCTCGGTCGGCGGCACCGGGACGATCAGCGTGGTCGCCAACGTCGAACCCGAACGGACCTGCGCGATGGTCGGCGCCGCGCTCTCCGGCGACTACGACCGCGCGCGGACGCTCCACCACGAGCTGTCGCCGCTCGTCCGCGAGCTGTTCGCCGAGACGAACCCGATCCCGGTGAAGGAGGCGATGTACCTCCGCGGACGCGGCGCCCCCCGCGTCCGCTCGCCCCTCTCGCGGCTCTCCGAGGGACGCCGCGAGGCGCTCCGAGACCTGCTGGCCGCGTACGACGAGCGCGCGCCGGGGACGATCGACCCGACGGCCGTCGCTCCCGTCGGGACCGGGGGCGCCGAATGAGCGCCGACCCCCTGTCGATCGCCGTGACGGGCGCCGGCGGTCGCATGGGCCGCGAGGTGATCGAGGCCGCTGCCGCCCGGGAGGGCGTCACGGTCGCGGTCGCCGTCAACCGGACCGAGACCGACCCGGTCGCGGGCGTCGCGGTCGGGGACGCCGACCGCCTCGACGACCTGCTCGCGAGCGAGGCCCCGGACGCCCTCGTCGACTTCACCGGCCCCGACTCGGCGGTCGCGTACGCCGCGGCCTGCGCCGACGCCGGCGTCCCCCTCGTCACCGGGACGACCGGGTTCGGGGACGCGCAGATCGACGACATCCGCGCCGCGAGCGAAGCTGTGCCCGTCCTCAAGGCGTCGAACTTCGCGCGGGGCGTCGCGGCGCTCCGCCGGGCGGTCCGCGAGGCGGCCGCGGCGCTGCCGGGCTACGACGTCGAGCTGACCGAGACGCACCACAACGCGAAGCGCGACGCCCCCTCCGGCACCGCGAAGTCGATCCTCGACGACGTGGAGGGCGTTCGCGAGGACCTCGACGAGCGCGTCCACGGCCGCGAGGGCGACGCGCCGCGCGAGTCCGGAGAGATCGGCGTCCACGCCCGCCGTGCTGGGGACGTGACCGGCGAACACGAGGTCCTGCTGGCCGGGAACCGCGAGACGCTCGAACTCACGCACCGCGCCGGCGACCGCGGGGTGTTCGCCGAGGGCGCGCTCGACGCCGCCGAGTGGCTCGCCGAGCGCGACCCGGGCTGGTACGGGTTCGGCGACGTGCTGGACGCCGGGGCCGCCGATGAATAACGACGAGACATACTTACTTCGACGAGTAAATACCGCTACTCATCCATACACCATCCAATGAGCCTCGAAGCCGACGTTTCCGATCTGTGGGACCGCTATCAGGACGGGCTGACCGCTGCGGACGCGACCGACGAGGACGCGGCCGTCGTCGACGAGTTCCTCGCCGCCCTGGAGGCCGGCGAGGTCCGCGCCGCAGAGAAGAGCGGCGGCGACGTGACCTCGTGGGAGGCCAACGAGTGGGTCAAGCGAGGGATCCTGCTCAACTTCGGCCTGCGCGAGACGGAGCCCCGCGAGTACGGCGGCGTCACCTACCACGACGTGCTCCCGCTGCGCGACACCGCCGACCTCGCCGAGCGGGGCACGCGGAACACGCCGGACGGGACCGCGATCCGCCGCGGGGCGTACCTCGGCAGCGACTGTATCATGATGAGCCCCTCGTTCGTCAACATGGGGGCGTACGTCGGCGACGGCACGCTCGTCGACTCCTGTGACACCGTCGGCTCCTGCGCGCAGCTCGGCGAGAACGTCAAGCTCGGCGCCAACACCCTGATCGGTGGCGTCCTCGAGCCCGTCGAGGACGCGCCGGTAATCATCGAGGACGGCGTCTCCCTCGGCGCGGGCTGTCGGGTCACCTCGGGGTTCCGCGTCGGCGAGAACACGGTCGTCGGCGAGAACACCCTGCTGACCCCCCGAATCCCCGTCTACGACCTCGTCGAGGAGGAGGTCATCTACGGGCACCTCCCGGCCGAGCGACGGGCGTTCACCCGGATGGTGGAGTCGTCCGTCGGCGACCATGACCTGTTCGAGGGCGGGGCGTACAAGCCCGCGGTCGTGGCGACGCACGTTGAGGAGGAGACGCTGGAGGCAACGCAGCGGGAGGACGCGCTCCGCGAATGAGCGACGCCGAGGCGGCCGCGGGAGCGACCGACGAGGCGGACGGCGACAACCCCCCGGTCCGCCGCGTGAGCGACTGGGACGCCAGGCGCCTCCGCGGGCTCGCCGACGCCCACGGGACGCCCCTGTACGTCCAGGACCTCGACCGGGTCCGCGAGAACTGCGAGCGCCTGCTCGCGGCGTTCCCCGACACGGACGTGCGGTACGCCGTCAAGGCGCACACGGGCCAGGCCGTCTTGGAGACCGTTCGCGACGCCGGCCTCGACGCCGAGTGCGCCTCGGCGGGCGAGGTCGACCGCGCGCTCGCGGCGGGCTTCGACGGCTCCCGACTCCACTACACCGCGGTCAACCCCCCCGCTCGCGACCTCGACTACGTCGCCGGCGTCGCGGAGGCCGACCCGGACCTCACCGTCACGGTCGGCGCGGTCGACACCCTCGACCGACTCGCGGAGCGCGGGTACGACGGCCGGGTCTGCGTCCGCGTGAACCCCGGCGTCGGCGCGGGCCACCACGAGAAGGTCACCACCGGCGGGGCCGCGAAGTTCGGGGTCCCGTACGACCGCGCCGCAGAGGTGACGCGGGACGCGGCCGAGCGCTTCGACGCGGTCGGGGTCCACGCCCACGCGGGCTCCGGGATCGACCCGGACCAGCTCGACAGCCACCGCGAACTGGTCGCGCGCATGGGCGACCTGGCGCGCGAGCTGACCGACCCGGACGCCGAGGGGGCCGCTCCCCTCGACCTCGAGTACGTCGACGTCGGCGGCGGGTTCGGCGTCCCCTACGAGGAGGACGCCCCGGCGCTCGACCTGCCGGCCGTCGCCGACGCCACCCGGGAGGCGGTCGCGCCGCTCCCCGAGGGCGTCGACCTCGCGATAGAACCCGGGCGGTACGTCGTCGCCGACGCCGGCGTCCTCCTGGCGCGCGTGAACACGGTGAAGCCGACGCCGGACGAGACGGTCGTCGGCGTCGACGCGGGGATGACGGACCTGCTCCGTCCGGCGATGTACGACGCGTATCACCCGATCCGCAACTTGGGGAGCGGGCGGGGGCGCGAGGGAGGCGACGCGCCCCCCGTCAGAGAGCGGGAGGCAACCCCTGTCACGGTCGCCGGACCTATCTGTGAGACCGGCGATGCGTTCTGTGAGAACCGAGCGCTCGCCGAGCCGGTCCGCGGAGACCTCCTTGCGGTCGGCGTCGCGGGCGCCTACGGGTACGAGATGGCGAGCCAATACAACTCACGACCGCGGCCCGCGGAGGTCGCGCTCGACGACGGAACCGCGACGATCGCCCGCCGCAGGGAGACGCTCGGCGACCTGACGACGGTCGAACGCGAGATCCCGCGCGACCGAGCCGGCCGATCGGAGGGCGACCGATGAGCGCCCACGCCGTCCCGGTGGAGAAGTACCACGGCACCGGCAACGACTTCATCGTCGTCGACGCGGACGCCGAGGGCGTCGGCGACCGCGCGGCGTTCGCGCGCGCGCACTGCGACCGCGGGACGGGCGTCGAGGGAGACGGGGACCGCCGCGGCGCCGACGGCGTCCTCTTCCTTAGCGTCGCTGAGCGGTTCGACCCGACCCGCGTCGTGATGACGCTGGTCCAGCCGGACGGCTCCACGGCGACGATGTGCGGCAACGGCGCCCGCGTCGTCGCGCGGTGGGCCAACGACCGAACGGGTGACCGCGAGTTCATGATCGACACGCAGGCCGGGACCCGGCGGGCGACCGTGAACGCGGACGCGACCGCGGCCACCATCGAGATGGGCGAGCCGACGTTCGACCCGCGTCGCGTTCCGGCCGCCCGCGGGGGCGCCCTCGCGGACGAGCCCCTCGTCGACGAGCCGGTCGCGGGGCTGCCCGTCACCGCCGTCAACACCGGCGTGCCACACGCGGTCGCGTTCGTCGACGGCGGGCGCGACGACCCCGACGGCATCGACGCGGTCGACCTCGACGCGGTCGCGCCGCCGGTCCGTCACGCCGACGCCTTCCCCAAGGGCGCGAACGTGAACCTCGCGGCCGTCGTCGACGACGGGTCGGGCGACGGCCCCGCGGTGCTCGACCAGCGCACATTCGAGCGCGGCGTCGAGGGGGAGACGCGGTCCTGCGGCACCGGCGCGGTCGCGGTCGTCGCGGCCGCCCGCCGGCTCGGACTGATCGAGGGCGAGACCGCGGTGAGCCGCCCCCCGGGCGGCGAGCTGGAGATCGCGGTTCCGGACCGCGGCCACGCCACCCTGACCGGTCCGGTCGCCCACGAGTTCTCGGGGACGCTCCCCGCCGACCCGCGATGAGCGACCGGAGCGACGCCACCCCGGGCCGCGACGACGAGTTCGACCCGGTCTCGTTCCTCGAAGACGCGGTCCCGATCGCCTCCCACGAGTCGGTCGAAGCGATGCGCGAGCTCGTCGTCGAGACGCTTGCGGCTCGCGCGACCGACCCCGTCGTCGACGCCGACGGCTGCGTCCTCGCGGAGAAGCGATCCCCGGCGCCCGATTCGGGCCCGCACCTCGTGTTGAACACGCACCTCGACACGGTGACGCCGCACGTCCCGTTCGAGCGGGGCGAGGCGAGCGCGGACGAGCACGGCGGCCCCGAGGCGGACGCCGCGGCCGGCGAAGCGGTGATCCGCGGGCGCGGCGCCTGCGACGCGAAGGGACCGCTTGCGGCGCTGTTGGCGGGCTTCCTCGCCGCCGACCCCGAGCGCGGCCGGATCACGCTGGCGCTCACGCCCGACGAGGAGGCGCTGTCGCTCGGCGCGGCGGCGCTGACGGGCCGACTCCCGGGGACCGACGACCGACTCGACGGCGACCTGTTCCTCGTCGGCGAGCCGACCGGGCTCGACGCCTGTACCGCGGCCAAGGGCCGGTTTCAGGCGACCGTCGAGCTGTCCGGAACGGCTGCCCACGCCGCGGAGTTCGCGGGCGCGAACGCGGTCGCCGCCGCGGAGGACGCGCTCGCGGCGATCCGGACGTTCGACGCGGACGCAGCCGACCATCCGCAGCTCGGGTCGCCGAAGCTCACCCCGACCGTCATCGAGGGGGGTGCGGCGACGAACCAGGTGCCGGCGGACTGCGAGATCACGGTCGATCGGCGCAGCGTCCCGCCGGAGTCCGCCGAGGAGTTCCGGGAGTCGCTCGCGGCCGCGGTGCGGGCGTCGCTCGGCGACGGCGCTGGGGAGGACTCCGGCGACGTCGACACCGCGGTCGCGCTCACCGACCGCGAGTCGCCGTTCTTGGAGGCGTTCGCGACGGAACCAGACCACGAACTCGTCCGAACCGTCGCGGCCGCGGCGCGGGACGCGGGCGACGCCGTCGGTCTCCCGACCGGGCGCGGCGGGGGCGTGCGCCCGTTCGGCGCGGCGACGGAGGCGTCGTACTTCGTGCCGGCGCCGACGGTCGTGTTCGGTCCGGGGGATCTCGCGGACGAAAGCGGGGCCGTCGCGCACGCCGAGCGGGAGTACGTCCGAGTGCGCGAGGTGGAGGCGGCGGCGGCGACGGTCGAGCGCGCGCTGTCGACGCTGCTCGGGTAGCCCTTCGGGTGGCTCCTACAACAGGAACTTCTCCTCGTCCTCCGCGAGGTCGACGAAGTCGTCGGCGGCCTCGATCAGCTCGTCGGCGGCGGAGTTGCCGAACCCCATCGCCTCCACCCGGACCCCCTCGTGACGGAGGTGCGAGCAGAGCCGGGCGAAGTCGCCGTCGCCGGTACAGAGGACGACGGTGTCGACGTGGCTCGCGAGCGAGACGGCGTCGAGGCTCATCCCGAGATCCCAGTCGGCCTTCTTCGAGCCGTCCGCGAACGTCTTGATCTCCTTGATCTTCGTCTCGAAGCCGATGTCGCGGAGCGCCTCGAAGAAGCTCTCCTCCTCGGGGGAGTCGGCGCGGATCACGTACGCGATAGCGCGGACCAGCGACCGGTCCGCGACGGCCCCGTCGAGGAGGCCGGAGTAGTCGATGTTCCGCGAGTAGAAGCTCTGTGCCGAGTGATACAGGTTCTGTGAGTCCGCCAGCACCGCGACGCGCTGGTCCGGGTGAATGTCGGTCATGGGTCTCCATTCACCCCCCGCCGTTAGGGGTTTTGGGATCGGCGCGACCGCCACCCGCGGTTGGTCCCGTCGCGCACGACTCTCCGTGCGGTCCCGGCGGACGAGACCGTTACGACCACCATAGTTTATACCGAGGCCTGAAGACCGTGGCCCATGGACGAGAAGCGGTTCGTCGTCGCCCTCTTTGGCCTCGCGGTCGCGATCGTCGCCGGCTACGTGGCTTATCGGTTCGTCGCCCCGCTCACCGTCGCCGTCTTCCTCTACTACTCGACGCGGCGCTTCTACCACCGGCTCGAACGCTTCCGGCTCCCGTCTCGGGTGCGCGCGGTCGTGTCGCTGTCGCTCATCGGCGTCCCGCTCATCGGCCTGGTGAGCTACACGCTGGTGTTGCTAATCCTGGAGGCGCGGCGGTTCATCGAACAGTACCCCGTGGCGGACACCATCGGCGCGGAGAACTCGGTGATCGGGGACCTCGCGGAGCTGTCGAACCCGACGGCCGACGAACTGCTCACCGCGTACCGCTCCGGGCAGTTCGACCCGCTCATCGACCTCGTCTCCGAGCAGGCGTCGCTCCTAGCGAGCACGGTCTCCGGGCTCGCCCTGAACCTGCTCATCACCGTGGTCGTCACCTACTACCTGCTCATCGACGGCGACAAGTTCCACGACTGGCTGCTCAGCTTCGACGACGACGCGATCGTCCGCGAGTACCTCGAGACCGCCGACGCAGAACTGGAGGCGGTGCTGTACGGGAACCTCCTCAACGTGATCGCCATCGGGGTCATCGCGGTCGTCACCTACCTCGGGTACAACGCGGTCGCCCCCGCCGCGGTCGAGATCCCGTACCCGACGCTCGCGGGCGCGCTCACCGGCGTCGCCAGTCTGATCCCCGTGATCGGCATGAAGATCGTCTACATCCCGCTCGCGGCGGCGATGTCCGTCCCCGTCGCGCTCGACGGCGAGGTCTCGCTGCTCGTCTACGTCGCCGGGTTCCTCGCCGTCGCGGTCGTGGTCGTCGACACCGTCCCGGACATCGTCCTCCGACCGTACTTCAGCGGCGAGACGACGCACGTCGGGCTGCTCATGCTCGCGTACATCTTCGGCCCGGTCGTGTTCGGCTTCCACGGCCTGTTCCTCGCGCCGATCATCCTCGTGTTGGCGCTGACGTTCGCGGACACCGCGCTGTTGCGCCTGCTCGGCGTGGAGCCGGACCCGGGGTCCGAGGTCCCCGCCGGCCAGCGTCGGCTTGACGAATTCTGAGTCGTCGCGGGGCCCCGAATTCTGAGTCGTCGCGGGGCCCCGGTGTGTCGAGCGCGCGGTCGTCGGACCACTCGGCCGTCTAACCCGTCGGCCGCGGCGAGCCGAAGTCATTTATCCCCGGTCGACGACCGGGGTACGTATGCGACTACACGTCATCGGCCTCGGCGGGGCCGGGGGGCGGATCGCCGACCGACTCGCCGCCGACCGCGGCGGCGATCCGTTCCTCGCGGGCGTTCACGCCTTCGACACGGACATCGACGCGCTCGGGGCGCTGGACGCCCTCGGCGAGGAGCGTCGGTACCGGTTCGGCGACGCCGCGGGCGGGGACGGGCTCGGCGGCGACCTCCACGCGGGCCGCCGGCTCGGCGACGCCCACGCGAGCGAACTCGGCAGGGCGCTGGACGACCAGCGGCCCTCCCTCGCGGAGGCGTTCCTGCTCGTCGTCGGCCTCGGCGGCGCGGCCGGCGCGGGCGCGGCCCCTGCGCTCGCCGAGGAGCTCTCCCGGCTCTATGACGCCCCCGTCTACGCCTTCGGGTTCCTCCCGACGCCGGGCGAGACGGAGGAACCGGACGACGGCGGTCCCGCGAGCGCGTCGGACGGCCCCGCGGGCGCGCCTGTCGGCGGAGCCGATGCTGCGGCACCGGGCGGCGACCCGGCGCCGCCGACGCTCCATCGGCCGCTGGCCGAGCGGAACGCCGCGCGGACGTTCGACGCGCTCTCGGACCGCTGCGCGGCGGTCTTCCCCTTCGACAACGCGGCGTGGATCCGATCTAGAGAGACGCTCGCGGACGCCCGCGGGCGACTGAACGAGGTCGCCGCCGAACGGATCGCGGCGCTGTTCGGCGCCGGCGAGACGCCGGACGGAACGGAGACGCCACAGCAAGTGCTCGACGCGAGCGACATCGCGCGCGCCGTGGGGAGCGACGGCGAGATCGCGGCGATCGGCCACGCGACGCAGGCGGTGGACCCGCCCGACTCGGGGTCCCGATTCGGGCTCGGGCTGTTCGGCTCCGATGAGCCCGCCGAGGTGGACACGAGCGCCGCGGTGTCGGCGATCGAGACGGTCATCCGGAAGGCGACCCGCGGGAAGAACACGATCGAGGTCGCCGGCGGGCGCGCCGACCGGACCCTCCTCGTAGTCGGCGGCCCGCCCGCGTGGCTCAACCGAGAGGCGATCGCCGACGGGCGGCGCTGGCTCGCCGACGAGACCGGCTCGGACGCGATACTGAGCGGCGACGCGCCGGTCGCCGACGGCGACGCCGTCTCGGCGGTCGTGATCCGTTCGGGGCTCGACGAGCCGGAGCGGATTCGAGCGATACGCGAGACGATCGAGTGACTGCGCCGCCGCTGATCGGCGGGGAAGCGCAGATAGACGACCGCGGACCGGACCCCGACCCGAACCGGTTAACCGAGTGGCGCGCCCAGTGAACCCGTGACGACGCAGGCAGACCTCGGAATCGACCTCGACGTGCGCGACGCCGCGGCCGTCGCGGAGCGCCGCGACGAGATAGTCGCCGCCGTGCGCGACCACGCGGGGCGGATCGCCTACCAGCTCGCGCGGCTCCAGGGCGGCGACTACGGGCGCGAAACGCTCTCGACGCCCGGCGGCGAGTGGACGGTGAAACACGAGGCTGGCGAGCTGGAGTTCCTCCTGTTCTCGCCGAAGTCGGGCTCGGACACGTACGTGATCTCGACGAAGCAGCCGCCGGAGCCGGCGGCGCTTTCGACCGCGCTCGACGACTACGCGGCGTTCGTTGCCGCGTGGAACGAGCACGTCGACTCGCTCTCGGGCGTTCTCGACGGCGTGAGCGCGGAGTTCCCCGAGCCGGCGACCACCGAGGGCGTGGTGGCCGAGCGCGACCGCGTCCTCGACGAAATTCGCGACACTTGCGCGGTGATCGCCGGGGAGATACACCGGTACGAGGGAGACGATTACGGGACGTTCACCGCGCGCGTCGAGGGCGACCGCTGGGAGCTAAAACACGACGAGGGGGCCGTCTCGTACCTCCGGATCGGGGGGTCCGGTGGGCTCTACCTCCTCTCGCAGTACGGCGCCCCCTCCGCGGCCGACGTCCGGGAGTACGCCGACCGGTTCCGCGGCTTCGTCGAGACGTACAACGAGTTCGTCGACGAACTCGAGAGCGACCTCGAACGGATCTCCGTCTGACTCGCCCTCCCAGGCCCTCGCTCGGCCTGTCGGTTCGTCCCGTCCGCCCCTCGTTCGGCTCGTCGGTCCGTCCCCTTCGGCCCCCGCTCAGCCTGTCGGTTCGTCCCGTCCGTCCTTCCGACGCACCGAGGCAGCTCTCTCGGCTTTGATCCGTATCTGTGCGTATTCGACGGGTCGATTGGCAATACTTATTCATCTCTGTTGGGTACCGACCCGCACATGTCGATCACTCTTCCGGGGCCGACGCTCGGCGTCGTCGGCGGCGGCCAGCTCGGCCGAATGCTGGCCGAGGCCGCCGCGCCGCTCGGCGTCGACCTCGTCGTGTTGGACCCGACGCCCGACTGTCCGGCGGCGCCCGTCGCGGCCGACCAGATCGTCGCGGACTTCGACGACGCGGACGCGATCGGCGAACTGGCGGCCCGCGTCGACGCCCTGACCTTCGAGATCGAGCTCGCGGACCCGGCGGTCCTCGCGGCCGCGAGCGAGGACCACGACGTGCCGGTCCACCCCGACCCGGCCACGCTGGAGACGATTCAGGATAAGCTGGTCCAGAAGGAGGCGCTCGCCGACGCGGGGATCCCGGTCCCCGAGTTCGTCGCGGTCGCCACCGCCGAGGGGCTCGAACGCGTCGTCGAGGAGTTCGGCGGCGTCATGCTGAAGGCCCGCGAGGGCGGCTACGACGGCCGCGGGAACGTCCCGGTCGAGACGCCCGACGAGGCGGCCGCCGCGCTCGACCAGATCGGTGGCGCGGCGATGGCCGAGGAGTTCCTCGACTTCGAGCGTGAGATCGCCGTGATGGGCCTGAAAGGCGCCGACGGCGAGACGCGGACGTACCCGGTCACGGAGACGGTCCACCGCGAGGAGATCCTCCGCGAGAGCGTCAGTCCCGCCCGCGCCGACGACGCGGTCGTCGCCGAGGCGGAGTCGGTCGCCCGCGACGTACTGGCGGTCCTCGACGGCCGGGGCGTCTACGGGATCGAACTGTTCGAGACCCGCGAGGGGGAGGTGTTGGTCAACGAGATCGCGCCGCGCCCGCACAACTCCGGGCACTGGACGATCGAGGGCGCGCGCACCTCGCAGTTCGAGAACCACGTCCGCGCCGTGCTGGGGTGGCCGCTCGGCCCGACCGACCTCGTCGCGCCCGCGGTCACGGCGAACGTCCTCGGTGACGCAGAGGCGACCGGACCGGCGACGCTCCGGAACGTCGAGTCCGTCCTCTCCGCGCCCGATGCCGACCTCCACTGGTACGGCAAAGACGACGTGTACCCGCTCCGGAAGATGGGGCATCTGACCGTGACAGACGGAAGCGACGACGGGGCCGACCGCGACGCGCTGCTCTCACACGCGCGAGAACTCCGGGACGGACTGACGTTCCGCGACGCGTAGCTCGCCCTGATGTCTGACAACGCTCCCGGCGGTGTCGCGTCAGGCGCCCCTCGCGAGTCGCAGTCGATCCGGCTCCCGGAGGAGCGGATCGAGGCCCTTCGGGAGTGGGCGGAGGCGGGAACCGGCTTGACCGCCGCCGCCCGCGTCCGCGACCCCGACGGTCGGATTGCGCTCGTGAAGACCTCGTGGTCGGACGGGTGGGTCCTTCCGGGCGGCGCGGTCGAACCCGACGAGTCGCCCTCGACCGCGGCGGCGCGGGAGGTCCGCGAGGAGACGGGACTCGACGCGGCGATCGACGACCCGGTCGTCGTCTTCGAGCAGTCGTACGTCGGCGCCGAGGGCGGTGCGGTCGCGTTCGAGGCCGAGTACGTCGTCTACGCGGCCCGCGCCGCGGGGCGTATTCCCGACGCCGCCGGTCTCGGTGTCTCTCCCGACGAGATCCGCGCCGCACGGTGGTTCGAGGCGGTCCCAACCGCCCTCCACGACGGCGCCCTGCTCCGCCCGTACCTCTGAACGCCGTCCGGGAGACGGAGCACACCGGCGTCGCCGCATCCGGGAGTTCCTTGTAGCCCTCCGCCGAACGCCCGATCATGACCACGGTAGACGACCTGATCGAGCGGCTCGAATCGGAGGCTGCGGCGGACGCCGACCCGTCGACCACCCCCGACGTGGGGATCATCATGGGCTCCGACTCGGACCTCCCCGTCATGGAGGGCGCCTACGAGGCGCTCGAGGACCTCGGCTTCGCGGAGCAGACCGACTTCGGCGACGCGCCGGACGCGCGGTTCACCTACGAGAGCTACGTCGTCTCCGCGCACCGGACGCCGGAGCTGATGTACGCGTACGGGGAGACGGCGACGGCCCGCGGGCTGGACGTGATCGTCGCGGGCGCGGGCGGGAAGTCCGCGGACCTGCCGAACATGACCGCCTCGATCGCGTATCCGGTCCCCGTGATCGGCGTGCCGGTTCAAGAGAAGTCGGTCGACTCCGTGATCGGCATGCCGACCGGGGCCCCGATCGTCGCCGTCGACGCCGGGAAGTCGTACAACGCGGCGCTGTCGGCGGCGCAGGTGCTCGCGCGCGAACACAACGAGGTCGAAGAGCGACTGCTCGACCTCCACGACGGGCAGAAAGCGGGCGTCGCGGACGTTTCCGCCGACCTCCACGACCTCGGTATCGACGGGTTCCGCGACCGGTGAGGGGGCGTCCGTCCGCTCCGTGGCCGCCCACTCGCGTCTCCCTCGACCGCGACCGTACCGTGCCTCACGCCTCCCCAGCCTCGCTGTTCGCGCTCTCTGAGCGCTCACCGCTCCCTCGCGCGTGCTGCCTCGCGGGCCTCCGTCCCGCTCGTAGGCACGCGCCACCGCGACCGCGCGTCGGTTTATAAGATCGGATGCCTCGTCTCCCACCGAATCGCCGTCCCCCTCCCCACTCGCACGCGGGTTCACGATCGAGGGGCGATCGAGGACTCTCGGTCGCTTCAGCGTCGCTTCGACCGCGAACGGCCGGTACCGGCCCGCACACGCGGGGACGCACAAGACTCAACGCTTATGAGGGGGCGGTCCAAACCCCAGCACGTTACGGAGACCTATATGAGCGATTGGATAGCGATTGGCGCCTTGGCGGTCGTCGGCCTGCTCATCCCGATAGCGATGATGACAGTGTCGGCGCTGCTCCGTCCGAGCGTGCCTGAGACCGGTAAAAGTACCACCTACGAGTCCGGCGAGACCCCGACGGGCGGAACCCGCATCCGGTTCAACATCCAGTACTACATGGTCGCGCTGTTGTTCGTCGTGTTCGACATCGAGACCGTGTTGCTGTTCCCGTGGGCTGTCATCTACCGCCCGGCCGTCCAGGCCGGCGTGCCGATGGCCGACCTGCTGTGGCCGATGTTGGCCTTCGTCGGAATCCTCGCGGTCGGACTCGTCTGGGCGTGGCGGTCGGGGGCGATCAGCTGGGCCCGCAGCCCCCGCGCGACCAGCAGAAAAACGACGGAGGACATCAACTAATGAGCAGCGATCAACCGTTTATCACCGACGAATCGCAGGTCGTAACCGAGACGAGGGACGCCCGGATGACCGGGCAGGGGGACCGGTTCAACTCCCGGCTCCGCGAGGCGTTCGGCTCCTCGCCGTTCATCCTCACCAAGTTCGACAAGTTCCTGAACTGGTGTCGGGGCTCCTCGATGTTCATGCTGCAGTTCGGTATCGCCTGCTGTAGCATCGAGATGATGCACACCTACGCGGTGAAACACGACCTCGACCGCTTCGGGTCGGGCGTCCCCCGCGCCTCGCCGCGGCAGGCCGACGTGATGATCGTCCCCGGGA
>NZ_NEWJ01000062.1:0-15814 GCF_002135045.1 Halorubrum sp. SD683 | reverse complement strand
TGGGATCGTCTCAATGAATGGTTCAAGCACCGCCTCATACCAGATCTTTCGACGCTGAAACGGCAGATTCAACGAGGACTGCCGACGATCACGGAACCGATCATCTGGAACTATCTCTGCCCTTGAGGACGGTAGAAATTAACGCACGACCGTATGACAACTGCGGGTCGCCTCCGCGGAGGACGCGCCGTCGCGACTCAGTACGTCTTCGCGAAGTACGCCGTCCGCTCGGCGGCGTCGTCGCACATCGCGCACGTCTCCTCGTGGTCCCCGTCGGCGAGGGGGTCCTCGTCGTCGAACGGGACCATCACGATCTCGGCGGCCATCGGTTCCTTGATCGGCTCCTCGCAGGCCTCGTCGCCGCACCACGGCGCCTTCACGTAGCCGCCGTGCTGGCCGAGCGTGCCGAGGATCTCGGCGCGGTCGTCGGCCTCGCGCACGCCGTCGTCGAGGGTCTCCTCCGCGGTCGCGTACAGCTTGGCGTATATCTCGTCGAACTGGTCGCGGACGGTCTCGGCGACGGCCTCGCGGTCGACCTCGACGCTCTCGCCGTCGGGCCGGTGGACCAGCGTGAGCTCCTCGTCGTCGACCTCGTGGGGACCGATCTCGATCCGGAGAGGGATCCCGTTGAGCTCGTGTTCGTTGAACTTGAAGCCGGGGTTGCGCTCGTCGCGGTCGTCGAGCTCGACCCGGATCCCGGCATCGTCGAGGTCGTCGGCCACGCCCTCGGCGTAGTCGAGGACGTCTTCTTTCGTGTCCTCCTGCCAGATGGGGACGACGACGACCTGCGTGGGCGCGACCGTGTGAGGCAAGACGAGCCCCTGCTCGTCGGAGTGGGTCATGATCAGCGCGCCCAGCGCGCGCCACGAGAGCCCCCACGAGGTGGTGTGGGCGACGCGCTCCTCCTCGTCCTCGTCCGAGTAGGTGATGTCGAACGCCTCGGCGAACGACTGCCCGAGGTGGTGGGAGGTGCCCGCCTGGACCGACTTCCCGTCGGGCATCAGCGCCTCGACGGTCGTCGTCGTGTCCGCGCCGGGGAACTTGTCGTGGTCCGGCTTCTGCCCCTTCAGGACGGGCATCGCCAGCAGGTCGTCGTAGACGGACTCGTACTGGTCGAGCCGGGTCATCGTCTCCGCCCACGCGTCCTCGCGGGTCGCGTGCGCCGTGTGGCCCTCCTGCCAGAGGAACTCCTTCGTCCGGAAGAAGGGCTTCGTCTCTGTCGCCTCCCAGCGCACGACCGAGCACCACTGGTTCACGCGCAGCGGGAGGTCGCGGTGGCTCCGCACCCACTGGCTGATGTACGGCGTGATGATCGATTCGGAGGTGGGCCGGACCGCGAGCCGCTCCTCGAGCTCCTTGTTGCCCGCCTCGTCGACCCACGCCACCTCGGGATCGAACCCCTCGACGATGTCCTTCTCCCGTTCGAGGTACGACTCGGGGATGAACATCGGGAAGTAGGCGTTCTGGACGCCGGTGTCCTTGAACTTCGCGTCGAGGAACCCCTGGAGCCGCTCCCAGACCGCGTACGCCCGCGGACGGGTGACGATGAAGCCGCTCATCCCCTCCGGCCCGTAGTCGGCGAGGCCGGCCTTTCGTACGACCTCGGCGTACCACTCGCCCGTGTTGTGCGTCTTGGACTCGGTGATCCCGAGCTCTTGGTCGTCGTCGCTCATTACTCTCGAAAGCGGGTGTCGCGGGCTTAAAAGGTCCGAACCCGACCGCAGCGCCGCGTCCGCCCCGAACGTGTACCCCGATCACGTCCCGCACAGATGGAATCCGGGGAAACGTTAACCGCCTCGCGTCGCCTACGTCGCCCATGGACCTGTCGGGGGTGCGCCGCCACGCGCCGCAGTCGCTCGCCGGGCGGCGCGAGGCGGCCGTGTTGGCGCCGGTGATCGCGCGCGACGGCGACGCCCACCTGCTGTTCACCAAGCGCGCCGCGCACCTCGGCGAGCACCCCGGACAGATGAGCTTCCCCGGGGGCGGCCGCGAGCCGATCGACCGGACGCTGACGGACACCGCGCTGCGCGAGGCCGACGAGGAGGTCGGGATGCGGTCGTCGGAGGTCGACGTGATCGGCCGGCTCGACGACACGCGCACCTCGTCGCAGTACGCGGTCCGGCCGTTCGTCGGCGTCGCACCCGACCGCGAGTACGTCCCGGATGAGTCGGAGGTCGCGGAGGTGGCGGTCCTCCCGGTCGACGCGCTCACCGACCCCGCGAACTACGAGTCGGAACGCCGCGTCGACCACCCGGAGTACGGCGACCACCGCGTCCACTACTTCCACGTCGGCGGCTACACCGTCTGGGGCGTGACGGGCCGGATGGTGGTACAGCTACTGGAGCGGACGACCGACTGGCGCGCGCCCGCCGAGCCCGACCGCGTGGTCGGGGCGGACGCCGAGCTCCCGATTTAGCCATTCGTGGACGACGGCGTGGCCGGCCGCGTCACTCGGCGGGCTCGACTTCGAGCCGCAGCGTGAGGTCGGCCCCGTCGGCCAGCGCGGCGACGAGGTCGCGGTCGAGGTCGGCGGCGGCGCCGTCGCCGTCGACGAGGATCGTCCGCTCGTCGTCCGTGTAGTCGCTCGTCCGACCGACCATCGAGCGGTCGTCGAGCAGCGCGAGGTCCGGGTCGCCTCGGCCGGTGATCGTCTGCTCGAACGTCTCGTCGCCCGCGTCGACGACGAGCGTCGCCTCGATCGTCGCGTCCGCGTCCCGACACGCCTCGCGGAACTCGGCCGAAAAGTCTCGGGGGGTCCGGTCGGCCTCGACGCCGACGATACAGTCGCCGGCGGGCGTGAGCCAGTCGTCGGTCGTGAGTTCGAACGTGCTCGCGTGCTCGGCGGAGACGTGCTCGTGGCCCGTCGCGCGGACGACTTCGACGTGGGTGTCGTCGACGTCGCGCTCGCCGTCGTCGAGGGCGTCGCCCGCGGCGGGCTCGCTCGGGGCGTCTGCGTCGCTCATGCTCGCCGGTCGGCCGCGGCGCGACAAGTGGCCGTCGCTTCGGCGGCGAAGGCGGAGCCCGGGACTCCCGCCTCAGACGTCGGCGCCCTCGGCGAGCGCCGGGACGAGCCGGGCGGGGTTCTTCGCCAGCACGCGACGCATCAGGTCCTCGGAGACGTCGAGCGTGAGCACCTCCATCACGCCGACGTTCGGGTGGACGTCGGGCGCCCCAGAGCCGAAGAGGACGCGGTCGGGGTGTTCCAACACGCCGCGCTCGAGCACCTCTCGGTAGCGCACGGCGCTCGTGTCGACGTACACCCGGTCGTACTCGTCGAGCAGGTCCAGCGTCTCGTTCATCAGGTCGGCGTCCAGCGGGTAGCCGCCGAAGCTCCCCAGCACGACCGGCAGGTCGTAGTCCAGCAGCTCCGTCTCGACCGCCTCGGGCGGGAATTTCCGGCCGGCGTGGACGAAGAGTGGGAGGTCGGCGTCCTCCAGCCGCGTCAGCACGTCCTCGTTCGGCAGCCCGTCGACGTGGGGGGCCAGCGTGAAGCCGTGGAAGCGGTCGTCGTAGGAGTACTGCTCGACGTCGTCCGGCCGGGCGTGGTGGTCGCCGCGCTCGGCGCGGAGGTTCCGGACCGCCGACACGGGCCCGGTCCCCGGGTCGCGGGGGCCGTTGAGCCGGGCGAACGCGACGAACGGGCGGTCGATCGACAGGCGCGCGACCGCGTTGTTCGCGCGGAGGTAGCTCCGCCCGGCGGCGCGCTGGCCGGGGCTCGCGACCGCGCGGACGATCCCGGCCTGGAGCATTTCCCGTTCCAGTCGCTCCGGCGAGATGTCCCGCCCGTGGGTGGCGACCGACGACTCGTCGGGGTCGAGGGTCGCGCGGGTGTCGACGATCCGGAAGTCGTGTTCGAGCCCGAGCATGGCCGCTCTCTACCCGTCCGTCTCGGGCGATCCGGATGTGCCTGTCGGTCGCACGGCGGCGGGCGACGGGGGCCGAGGCACGCGACGCCGTCGCACGCGGAGCCAAGGCTGAAGACTCCTCGCCACGCCGAGCCGACATGAAACTCGTCGAAGCCGACGAGGGTGACCTCGGCGCGCTCGCCGACAGGTGGTACGACCTCGCGACGGCGATGGAGGCGTACTCGTCGCTGAACGAGATACGCCACGAGGACGCCGGGGCGGTCGCGGACGACGGCTTCCGCGCGCACCTCGACGACCCGTCGGTGACCGACTACCTCGTCGCCGTCGACGGCGAGACGGTCGGGTTCACCACCCTCGAAACGGGCACCCGGCCCGCCCGAGAGCGGGGCCGGTACCTCGATATCGTGAACCTCGAAATCGACGCGGAACACCGGAACGAGGGGTACGGCACCGCGGTCGTCGAGCGGGTCGAGGAGTTGGCCCGCGAGGCGGACCGCGACTACCTCACCGTCTCCTGCGAGTGGGGCAACGACGGCGCGCGGCGCTTCTACCGGGACGCGGGCTTCGAGCCCAAGCAGGTGACGTACGCGCGGTCGGTGGAGTGAAGCGAGGGGGCGATGCGCCCACCGACGCCCGCCGCGGTCCCGATTAGGGTCCGGCGGTCGAGACGATCTTCACCACGTCGCCTTCGGTCAGCTCGTGGTCCTCGCCGATCCGGCGCGAAGCGCGCGCGTCGACCGCGTGGAGGTACCCTTCGCCGATGTCCGAGTGGACCGCGTACGCGAGGTCCCGCGGGGTCGACCCCGCGGGCAGGAGGAACGCGTCCGGGAGGACGTTGCCCGTGCCGTCCGTCCACTTGCCGGCGTCCTGGACTGGGTAGGCCGTGATCCGGTCGAGCAGGTCGTAGACGGCCGCGTTCAGCGCCGACTGAACGCCCGTTCCGTCGTGGGCCGTCATCGACTCGCGGAGGGCGTCGAGGCCGGCGCGCTGGTCGTCGGAGACGTCGCCGACGATCTCGAACGACTCGTCGCCCGGGTCGTAGTCGACGACGCCGGCGTCGGCGGCGCGGCGCAGTGCCAGTTCTCCGTCGGCGGTCGCCGGGACCACGGGCTTGTCCGTCCCCTCGCGGATCCGCTCGACCGCGTCGTCGGGGGCCGCGTCGACCTTGTTCGCGACGACGACGATGGGCTTGGTGCGCCGGCGGACCGCCCGCGCGAGCGCCTCGCGGTCGTCGTCGGTCCACGCCTTCGGATCGTCGGGGTACTCCAAGCCGCGCAGCACCGCGGTCACGTCCCGCTCGGTCGCGCCGAAGCCGGTGAGCATGTCCGAGAGCGCGGCTTCGAGGTCGAAGTCCGGCGAGCGCGACTTCCGCTCGACGCTCTCCCAGTTGCGGTCGACGATGCCGGCGAGCCACAGGTCCATCTCCTCCTCGACGAAGTCCACGTCGTCGAGGGGGTCGTGGCTCCCGACCTCGACCGGTTCGCCTTCGGCGTTCGTGGCCCCCGAGGCGTCGACGACGTTCAGGACGACGTCCGCGTTCGTCAGTTCGTCGAGGAACTGGTTGCCGAGGCCCTTCCCCTCGTGCGCGCCGGGGACCAGTCCCGCCACGTCGAGCAGTTCGATCGGGACGTAGCGCTTCCCGTCGCGACAGTTCTCGTTCTCGCAGCGCTCGTCGCGGTCGAGACACGGGCAGCGCGTCCGGACGTGGGTCACCCCGCGGTTGGCGTCGATGGTCGTGAACGGGTAGTTCGCGACGTCGACGTCGGCCATCGTGGCGGCGGTGTAGAAGGTGGACTTGCCGGCGTTCGGCTTGCCCGCGAGCGCGACCGTGAGCATACCCGACGGTCGCGGCCCCGCGAAAAGCGCCTTTCGGTCGGGCGCGGAGACGTATCGAATATGAGCCGGTCCGATGGTGCGGTGGCGCGCGCCTCCGAGCGCCAATGGGGCGCGAGGAGCGCGTGCGAGGTCGCCGGCGCTACGCGCCGGCTGCCAGAGGGACCGACGGTCCCTCGCTGGTGTCGGGCGGCCGGAGCGAAGCGGCGGCCGGCCGACGCGGCTGGGGCTTTGGCGGCAGTCCCCGTCGACTCGCTGGCCGTGTCTCACGAAGGATGGAACTTCAAGCGGCTTTACTGCCGCCGTCAGGTCGAAAATCTACTTCCGCGCGACTATCCGCAGCACGTCCTCGTCCGCCAGCTCGTGGCTCTTCCCGACCTGCTGGTCATCGTGCTTGGCGCTCTCGCCCGAGACGCGCGCGAACTTGAACCGCTCGTCGAGTTCGCCGCCCAGCTTCGTACAGGCGTCGCCGACGGTGTCGCCCTCGAAGAGGATGAGCGGCTCCTCGTAGTCCACGCCGCGCCCCGGCTTGTCCATATAAATCCGAATAACCCCGAGTTCCTCCCAGAGCCGCTCTTTGAGCCCGTCGAGGCCGAGCTCCTTCTCGGCCGAGATGAAGAGCACGTCGTCGGGGTCGAGGTCGCGGTCGCGGAGTTCCTCCTTCACGGTCGGCAGGTAGCTCTTTTCGATGAGGTCCGCCTTGTTGACGGTGACCATCGAGGGGAGGTACTCGCGGTTGTCCATCACGGCGTCGACGAGCTCGTCGATCGTGAGGTCGTGGGGGATGGTGACCTTCGCGTTGACGTAGCCGTACTCGCGGAGGACCTGCTTGATCGTCTCCTCGTCGAGGCTCACGTCGTCGCTCATCGTCACGCCGAGCCCGTCCTTGTGGGTCTTCCGGATGTTGATGTTCGGCGGGTCGGTGTCGAGGCGGATGTTCGTCGCGTACAGCTCCTCGCGCAGGCGGTCGTACTGCTCGATCTCGAAGACCGAGAGCATGAACACGACCAGGTCCGCGGTCCGGACGACCGAGAGGACCTCCTTCCCGCCGCCGCGGCCGCCCGCCGCGCCCTCGATCAGCCCCGGCACGTCGAGGATCTGGATGTTCGCGCCGCGGTACTGCAGCATGCCCGGATTGACGTCGAGGGTCGTGAACTCGTAGGAGCCGACCTCGCTGTCGGCGTTGGTGAGGGCGTTGATGAGGGTCGACTTGCCGACGCTCGGGAACCCGACCAAGGCCACCGTGGCGTCGCCGTGCTTCTCGACCGCGTAGCCGTGGCCGCCGCCGGCGGAGGACTGGTTCTCCAGCTTCTCCTTTTTCTCCGCGAGCTTCGCCTTCAGGCGCCCGATGTGGGCCTCCGTGGCCTTGTTGTAGGGCGTGTTGGCGATCTCCTCGCGGAGGTCTTCGATTTCCTCCTCCAGTCCCATTACCCGTCTCTCGGCCGCTCGGCTCGTTAAAGGTGTTCCTTCGGATCGCCGGGCCGTCGTCGGGTCGCCGCCGCGAATCGAATCGCCCGACAGCGGTCCGCGAACGGGGGCGTCGCCGCCGAACGAGTGGTTGGCGCGCCGATACTTCGACACGGTTATATCGACGACGAATAATCACTCGGCACGCCGAATGCCAGATCCGTCGAGCCTCCGCGACAGTACGCAGATCGTCCTCCCGCGCCACGCGCTCGACGGCCACCGGGAGTGCCTCGAAGACCGGTTCACGGTCACCGTCGTCGAGACGGCGGAACGGTACCGGATCATCGGCAGCCCGGTCGAAATCAAGGCCGCGAGCGACTACCTCACGCGCAACGGCGTCGCCGTCGCGTGACGCGCTCCCGACGACGCCTCTCTCCCCTCCTTCTGCCCCGTCCGGAGCGTTGAAGTCGCCGCTCGCCGAGACCCCGGACGATGGTCACCCGTCGGACGGTCCTCGCCTCCGGCGTCGCCGGAGTCAGCGCGGTCGCCGGCTGTGCGGGGGGCTCCTCGCCCGCGAACGCTGACGACCGCGGCGGAGCCGACGCGGGCGGCACCGACGGCGACGCCGGAAACGGAACCGCCGCCCGAATCGGCCTCGTCGGCGACCTGATGCTCGGACGGAGCGTCGCCGACCGCTGGGCGGACGCCGACGATCCGACGGCGGTTTGGGGGTCGACGCTCCCGCGGCTCCGCGACCTCGACGCGCTCGTCGGCAACTTGGAGTGTTGCGTCTCCGACCACGGCGACCGCTGGCCGGACAAGACGTACTACTTCCGGTCGCCGCCGTCGTTCGCGGTGCCCACGCTGGAGGCGGCGGGGGCGTCGTTCGTCTCGCTCGCCAACAACCACGTCCTCGACTACCGGGAGCCGGCCCTCCGCGACACTCGGCGGCACCTCGCCGACGCCGGAATCGCCCGTGCGGGCGCCGGCGAAAACGCCGCCGGGGCGCTCGCCCCAGCGACGTTCGAGGCGGGCGACCTCAGCGTGGCCGCGTTCGGCCTCACCGACCAGTCCGCGGCGTTCGCGGCGACCGACGCCGACCCGGGTACGGCGTTCGCGCGGCTCGACCCCGGTGTGCGCGAGACGCGCGCTCTCGTCGGCGACGCACTCGACCGCGTCGCCGAGGCGGACCCGGACCTCGTCGTTGCCTCGCTCCACTGGGGCGCGAACTGGGAGACCGAACCGCGCGCGGTCCACGAGCGATTCGGGCGCTGGCTCGTCGAACTCGGCGTCGACGTCGTCCACGGCCACAGCGCGCACGTCCTCCAGGGCGTCGAGGTACATGATGGGTCTCCGATCGTCTACGACGCCGGCGACTTCGTCGACGACTACGTCAGCTACCGCGACCGGGAGGGGGTGTACAACAAGCGGAGCGCGCTCTTCGAACTCGTCGTCCGCGACGGGGACCTCGTCGCCCTCGACGTCGTCCCGACCCAAATCGCCGACGAGGCCGCGGCGCTGGCGGACGACGAGGTCGCCGAGTGGGTCCGAGAGACGGTCGCCGAGCGCTCCGCGGCGTTCGGGACCGCGGTCGAGGGGCTCGGCGGCGAACTGCTCGACGGCCGCCTGCGGATCCCGCTGGGCGACGGGTAGCCGGCCCCTCTCCGGACCGCTGGACCGCTACACCCCCGGACCGCCAATCGCCGCGCCTCCGACGGCTTCCGGATCCCCACGACGGCTGCTGGGGTCCAAACCCTATTCGGTCCGATACCCCAATGGGAGCCGTGACGAACACCAACCGCGAGTGGCTTCTCGCCGAGCGGCCGACCGGCGAGCCCGATCAGGACAGCTTCGAACTGCGCGAGACAGACGTTCCCTCGCCCGCACCGGGCGAACTGCTCGTCCGCATCCGGTACCTCTCGGTCGACCCGTACATGCGCGGCCGGATGCGCGACGCCGAGTCGTATGCCGAGCCGTGGGACGTGGGCGACGCGCTCAGAGGCGGCGTCGTCGGCGAGGTGGTCGAGAGCGAGAGCGACGCGTACGAGGCGGGCGACCTCGTGACGGGCGAGGGGCGCTGGGCCGACTACGCGACGCTCGACGCCGACGACGTCGCCCCGGTCGACCCGGCGATCGCCGACCCCGAGGCGTACCTCGGCGTCCTCGGCATGCCCGGGCGGACCGCCTACTTCGGCCTCCTCGAAGTCGGCGAGCCGAAGCCCGACGACACGGTCGTCGTCTCCGGGGCGGCGGGCGCGGTCGGCTCGGTCGTCGGACAGATCGCGAAGCGCAACGGCTGCCGCGTGGTCGGGTTCGCCGGCAGCAACGAGAAGACCGCGTGGCTCACCGAGGACTTGGGCTTCGACGCCGCGATCAACTATAAGACGACGGACGACTACCGCGCCGCGCTCGACGAGGCTGCGCCCGACGGGGTCGACGTCTACTTCGACAACGTCGGCGGACCGATCACCGACGCGGTGTTCACGAGACTGAACATCGACGCGCGGGTCGCGGTCTGCGGGCAGATCGCCCATTACAACGACGAGTCGGTCCCGACCGGACCACGGAAGCTCCCGCAGCTGATCCCGGTGCGAGCGAAGGTCGAGGGACTGCTCGTCGGCGACTTCGCGACGCGGTTCGGCGAGGCGAGCGAGCGACTCGCCCACTGGGTCGCGAGCGGCGACCTCGAACACCGCGAGAGCGTCGTGGACGGGCTGGGGAACGCCCCGGACGCGTTCCTCGGACTGTTCTCCGGCGACAACATCGGCAAGCAGGTCGTGCGGGTGTCGTCGCCGGACGACGAGTAGCGACCGCACCGAGGCCGTCAGAGCCGGTCGAGGGCCTCGTCCAGGTCGAACTGCTCCGTCGATTCGCTGAACTCCTTCTGTTCTCCGTCGCTCTCCGACGCCGGCGTGACGAGGCGCACGAGGTCGTGGTCTATCGAGTCCGCGGTCACGGTCGCGTCGAAGCGCTCGCGCTCGGTCGCCGGTCCCGAGAACGGTTCGACGCGCTCGACGCCGTCGACCGAACACGCCACGGCGCGACACACCGCCTCGCGGAGGCGGTCGGTCGTCCCCCACCCCGACGGCGGCACGCGCGGCAGCGCTCGGTCCCGGAACCGCCACGTCTCGATCGCCAACTCCGCGTCGTGAGGGGCCATTACCGCTGGTACGCGTACCGCGGACAAGTGGGTTTTGCCGGGTCGGACCGACGGTGTCGACGCGTGACCCGTCTCCCAAACCGCGACGGGGCCGCGGCCGTCCGGATCCGTGGACTCACTCCTCGAACGCCGTCGGGTCGAAGGGGTCGGACGCCTTCCAGTACCCCGAGAAAGCCTGGTCCGCCCACTCGCGCACCGCCGGATCGTCGGTGTGGAGGGACGCCCGGAGGATGCCCCCGTCGTCGCGGACGAGCAGGTACACGGTGTCATCGGCGACGGTGACCGCGACGGGGACCTCCTCGCGACGGACGCGGATCTCCGCGTCGTCGCTCTCCGCCAGCGTTCGAAGCCGCCTCCAGAGGACGTCGTCTGCCGCGAGCGCCTCGATGGCGCCGGCCGAGAGCACCGCCTCGAACGTCTGCTCGCCCGCGGCCACCCGGTCCCGGGCCGTCGCGAGGCTCTGTTCGTTGAGCGTGTGTGAGAACGCGCGCAGCGTCGTCGCCCCCGCCATCGCGTCGAGGACGCGCTGGAGCGGCGCGCTCGGTCGCGTCCGCGTCGGAACGGTCACGGTCGCGTCGGCGAGACGGCGGAGGTCGAACCCGAGTTCGGCCGTCGGCAGGTACGCCACCACGTCCCGCAGTTTGGCCTCCGTCTCGAGGAGGGCGACGAGCTCTTCGACGCCCTCGGCCACCAACTCCCCGGTCGCGGTGGCGACGTACTCTTCACCGTCGCGGCTGACCCACGACCGGTCGGCGAAGTCCTCGAGGATCCGACCGAGGGTCGCTTGCGACGCCCCCGTGGCGGTCGCGAGGTCCGCCCGCGTCTGCGGCGCCGACGCCAACAGCTGTAACACCTCGACGCGGTTCGTCGAGCGGGCGAGGAACTCGATCTCCTCGAGCGGGGCCTCCATGCGCGATCAAGCGTCCACCGGAATAAACCGGCTTCGCTCACCGTTGAGGTTTCACGCCGTGAACGATCGGCACGACGTGTTGCGCGTTTCCCGTCGTGGAATATTTTTCGGATTTCGTTATAGGTCTCCGACTGTTACATCTGTTTGTGCCGAGAAGCTCGTTCCAATCCGATCGTTCGTTCGACAATTTAACGCGGGTGTCGCAGTAACGTGTTCACCAGACGCACCGGCGCCCTGCTCTCCGTCTCGGCCCTCCTCTTCGGTGGCACCTTCGTCGCGGCGAAGGCCGGGTTGGCACACCTCCCGCCGCTGTTCTTCGTCGCCGTCCGGTTCGACATCGGCGCAGTCGTCCTCGCGGTGTTCGCAGCGACGCGACTCTCGCGGGCGGAACTGCGCCCCCGAACCGTCGGCGACGTCGCCGGTATCGTCGCGACGGGCGTGCTCGTCATCGGGCTGACGAACGCCCTGCTGTTCGTCGGACAACAGTACGTGACGAGCGGCGTGGCCGCCGTCGTCTTCAGCCTGAATCCGATCCTGACGCCGGTGTTCGCCGCGGTCCTGCTCGGCGAGGACGGCCTCTCGGTCCGCGGGTTCGTCGGGATGGGCCTCGGACTGTTCGGCGTCGCCCTCGTCGCCGATCCCGACCCTTCGGCGCTGCTCGCCGGCGGCCTCGGCGTCCCGCTGCTCTTCGCGGCCGCCGTGACGAGCGCGCTCGGCGCCGTGCTGATCCGCCGGGCCGACGCGACGCTGTCAAGCACTGCCCGCACCGTCTGGGGAGTCCCTCTGGCGGCCGCCCTCTCGCACGCGCTAAGCATCGGCGCCGGGGAGTCCGTCTCCGGGCTGTCGGTGCCGCCCGTCGCGATCGCGGCGCTGCTGTACGTCGGCGTCTTCTCCGGGGCGATCGCGTACCTCGCGTACTTCGCGCTGATCGACGAGACCGACGCGACGCGCGCGAATCTCCTGTTCTACTTCGTCCCCGTCGTCTCCGCGGTGGGTGGCTGGGCGCTGCTCGGCGAGACGCTCTCGGTGCGGTCGCTCGTCGGATTCGGCGTCATCTTCGCCGGCTTCCTCCTCGTTAGCGGACTCTCCGCGGGCCCGTCGCGGCGCCTCCGTCAGCTGGTCCCGGCGCGATTCGTCGACGACGGCCCGCTGTGAGCGGCGGCGGACCGTTGTAAACGGCGATAGCGGTTCACCGGAAACGACGGTACAGCTATCTCCTCGCGGAACGTATCAGTAGTGTGAACAAATTGCGACCGGTCGCCGTCGCCGTCGTCGGGACCGTCGTCGCGGTCGCCGCCGCGTACGCGGTCTTCGCCGGGGTGCTGGTCGGGTCCGACGTGGCGTCGTACACCTCGGACGGCGTGACCGTCCCCGACCTCGCTTACGAGGATACGCTGGAGCGAGCCGACGCGGCCGGCTACGCGGTCGAACGCGTCGGATCGAGCGGGTTCCACCCGACCGGGATCGACGACCTCGACGCCGACCTCGGCCCGGAGTACGAGGCGTTCAGAGTCACGTACGACCACGCGTCGGCGGCCCGACTGTGGGCGACGTTCCACGCCGAGGAGGGGATCACCGTCGTGACGCTGTTCCCGGACGACGCCGACGGCGACCTCACCGTCGACGACCTGCCGCCCGAGGAGTGGCTCGTCGACCGGCTCGCGCTGCTGTTCGAGATGGACGAGGCGACCGCCGCGGCGTACGTCGAGGAGATCGAAACGGCGGTCAGCACGGGCGACCCGACCGAGCCCGGCGCGAGCACGCCGAGCGTCGAGGTCGACGAGCCGGTCGCCTTCCGGGCCGCCTACGACGACCTGACGGCGCGCGCGACGACCGTCAATGCGACCTCCACGCCCGGGTCGGGCTGGCACGAGCGCGTCTATCACGCTGGCGACGAGCGGCTCGGCAGCGCCGAGTTCGTCCTCTCCCGCGCGACCGTGACGCGCGAGGTCGACGGCTACACCTACCGCGTTCACGTCGACTACCACGGCGGCGTGGCGGTCGACGCGCAGACGCGCGCAACCCGGACGTTCGAGGAAGACGCCGTCCGCGCCGCCTTCCGAGAAATGTTCGTTGAGATGGGGGTCCCGCCCGAGACGGCCGACCACCTCCAGTTCTTGTATCGGGGAAGCGTGTGGTAAGCGCCACCGCTTCGCTCGGTATCAAGTAAAACTACGTCGGACTGCTCTCCTCGCGAAGTGCTCGGAGACGAATGCGCGGGACCGGATTCGAACCGGCGGACCCCTACGGGATAGCGTCCTAAGCGCTACGCCTTTGGCCTGGCTCGGCAACCCGCGCGCGGTAACTCGTAGACCGGCTACGTCAAAAATACCTGTCGTTACGGGTTCGAGGGATGCGACCGCCGCGGGAAGACGGCGACCGGTCAGAACGACGGCTCGTCCCGCGGGTGTCGCAGGTCGATCTCGTTCGCGTGAACCGTCCCCGGCGTCGTCGCAATATCGTGGATTCGCTCGGCGATCTGGTCGGGCTCCATCCAACGGTCGTGGTCCGGATACCGATCGCGGAGCGACGGCTTGTCGATCCAGCCGTCGACGATCAGGTGAACCGCCTGTACGTCGGCCTCTCCGAGCCGCGGGTCGGCGGCGAGAGAGCGAACGAGCCCGCGGGTCCCGTGGCGCGCCGCCGCGTAGGCGACGTCCTCGGACGGGCGCCGAGACTGGCCGGAGCTGGTCACGACGACGGTTCCACCGCCTTCGTCGACCATGTCGTCGACCGCCTCGCGAAGGCACCGGAACGCGCCGCGCAGACGCGTGTCGATCACGTCGCGGAACCCGGCCGGATCCACGTCTACGATCCCGCCGCCGGCGGACGGGGACCCGCTGGTGAACACCAAGCGGTCGACCGGCGAGAAGGCGTCTCGAACGGTTTCGAATGCCGATGCGACCGCCGTCGGGTCGGCGATGTCCGTCTCGACCGGGAGGGTACTGCCGGGCGTCTCCGCCTGAATCTCGTCGGCGGTCGACGAGAGGTAGTCGCTCGACCTAGCGAACAGCGCGACATCGTCGCCGTCGGCGGCGAACCGGCGGGCCACGGAGGATCCCAGCCCCGGACCGACTCCCGCGACGACGGTCGTGGGTGTCATACACACGCTTCGTCCGGGAGCCGCTAATGGTTTGTCTCGCGCACCGCGGGCAGCGTCCCGCGTCCGCGGGACGCCGCGGGGGCCAGCTATCGCGTCGACGCGGCTACCGACGCGACGCGGCCAAGCGACGGCGGGGCGGACCGCGGCCTCACTCGCAGAACTCGCAGTCGCAGTACGCCTCGCAGACGGGGTTGTCGCAGTCGGCGTTGCGGGCCGAGCAGTGTGCCCGGCCGTGCCGGATCAGGAGGACGTGGAGCGGGTAGATCAGCTCGTCGGGAACGCGTTCGTCCAACACGTCGTGGGCGCGCTCGTTCGACGCCGACTCCGGGACGAGCCCGAACCGCTTCGAGACGCGCTCGACGTGGGTGTCGACCGCCATCGTCGGCTTCCCGAAGTGGAAGTTCAACACGACGCTGGCGGTCTTCGGCCCGACGCCCTTGATCTCGGTGAGCCACGCCTTCGCCTCCTCGGTCGGCAGCGCGTCGAGGAACGCCAGCGAGTACGCCCCGCCTGTCTCCTCGCGGATCGCGGTCAGCGCGCGCTGGATGCGCGCGGCCTTCTGGTCCGGGAGGCCCGCGACGCGGATCGTTTCCCGCAGCTCCTCGTGGTCGGCGGCCTCGATCGCCGCGAAGTCGTCGTACCGGTCGAACAGCGCCTCCGACGCGCGCCGCGTGTTCTCGTCGGCGACGTTCTGCGAGAGGATCGTCGTCACCAGCTGTCGGACGCCCTCGCCCGGCTCGGCGGTGGGGTCCGCGCCGTGTTCGGCGACTCGGTCGACCGGCTCGTACAGCGCCACGAGGTCGTCGTGGAGCGCTCGGACCCGCATCTCGTCCCACGTCTGCGTCGACATACGCGCGCTACGTGTGCGGGCGACTTCAGGGCGGCGGCCGCGCTCGGGAGTGGCCGCCCCCGGTCCGGGGCACGCGATCGCCGTCGGCTCCGCGGAGCGGCGCCGGTACCGGTGCGGCGACCGCGGCCGTTTATGTTCCTCGCTCGACTACACCGGGGCGTGTACCGGGCGAGCGACCGAGTCGACAACGAAGCGTGGATCGAACTGGTCGAGGAGGCGTGCGACTCGCTCGATTTGGACGCGGAGACGCGCTCGACCGCGGTCGACCTCTTCCTCTCGCGAGCGCCCGACGACGACCGGGGGAAGCGCGTCGCGGCCGCCGCCAGCCTCTACGCCGCCAGTCTGATCCGCGGCGAGGAGCGCTCGCAGTCCGCCGTCGCCGACGCGATGGACGTCTCGCGGCTCTCGGTTCAAAAGCGATGGAAGCCGATCCTCAAAGACGCCGGCTTCTCGCCGCCGTCGTGGTGACCCCTCAAAAAGCACTCCTGACGTCGCTGTCGCGGAATGTCTGCGGACTGATCGCCAGCGACAGATTTATTTTCTAACGTAAAGTCTCCTCGCTCTTATGTAGAAACGCGGAAAGCCCGTATAATTACACTCAGACAGTTCTAATCTGGCGATATGTCTTCCACTGAGTCAGCGTTCGGCGGGATGTTTCGGCAGCTGATCGAGCTAGGAGTCATAG
>NZ_NEWJ01000061.1:0-15888 GCF_002135045.1 Halorubrum sp. SD683 | reverse complement strand
GGGAGCGAGCAGCGCGAGCGACCGAGGAGCGCAGCGAGCGTGCGCCGCCCTCGCGGCTGGGGCTTTGGGGGCCTTCATCGACGATTCGCTGTTGGTAGTTTATAAACAAACAGCCTGGGAACGGATGTCTGTTTATAAACGAGATCCACTCCTGCTAACGCACGCTTACGCGTCGCACTCGGCGAGCCACTCCTGGGCCCACTCGTCGATCTCCTCGAAGACGGGGGCGAGCGACTCGCCTTTCGCGGTCAGGCTGTAGTACGTCGCCACCGGCGCGTCCTCCTCTAACCGGCGGTCGACAAAGTCCGTCTCTTGGAGGTCGTCGAGCACGCGCGAGAGCGTCCGGGCGTTCGCGTCGGTCTCGCGCTTGAGCTCGTTGAACCGCGCCTCGCCGTTCAACAGCTCGTGGAGGACGACGAGCCGCCACTGCGAGCCGATCTGTTCGATGGAGTCGATGACGGGGCATGGGGTCTCGGGCGCCGTCGCCTCGCCAGCTGCTTCAGCCCCCGAATCCGCCGTCTCCGCCGTCTCCGCCGTCTCCGCCGTCTCCGCCGTCTCCGCCGTCTCCGCCGACTCCGCCGACTCCGCCGACTCCGCCGCGGAAAGATCCTGTGATGACATCGGTGTTACCTACTAACTCTATTGTCCGGGAAGCGATAAATAGGTTACGTCCGTATAGCAGGTTACACGATGTTAGCTGAAACCGCGACGTTACCGCTCCAGTTCGACACACCCCTCGCGGGCGAACTCTTCCTGCTCGGCCGGATCCTGTTCGGCGCGACGCTCGCGTTCATGGGGCTCAACCACTTCACCGACCTCGAGACGATGGCCGGCTACGCCGAGTTCAAGGGCCTCCCCGCGCCGCAGTTCTCGGTGATCGCCTCGGGCGCCGTCCTCGTCCTCGGCGGACTCGCCGTCGCCGCGGGCGCGTTCCCGGTCCTCGCCGGGGGCTCGCTCGCGTTCTTCCTCCTCGTCTCCGCCGTGACGATGCACGACTTCTGGTCGGTGGACGACCCCGAAGAGCGGCAGAATGAGATGACGAGCTTCCTGAAGAACGTCTACGGCGCCGGCGCCGCGCTGGCGTTGCTCGCCGTCGGCGGGGCCGCGTGGCCGTACGCGGTCGGCGTCGGGCTGTTCTGAGCGCCGTTCGAACCGACTGACCGAGCCGACCCCCAACCGAATCGTCCGGCGACTGGCGTATCCGCGTTTCGAACCCCCAGTACGACTAACTACTCTCCCGACGACCGATCACGCGGACCATGACCGACGCGCCGCCGACGACGGGACTCCACCACGTCACGAACATCTGTACCGACATCGAGGAGACCGCGGCGTTCTACGAGGACGTGCTCGGCTGGCACACGGTCAAGCGGACGCAGAACTACGACGACCCCGGGACGCCGCACTACTACTTCTCGTCGACTCCGGAGGGCGAGCCGGGCACCAACGTCACCTACTTCGAGTACCCGAACTCGCAGGGGACGCCCGGTCCGGGCGCGAGCCACCACTTCGCGTTCGGCGTCGAGGACGAGGCGACGCTCCGCGAGTGGAGGGAACACCTCGAGGCCCACGACGTCCGCGTCTCCGAGGTGAAAGACCGGACCTACTTCAAGAGCGTCTACTTCACCGACCCCGACGGGCTCGTCTTCGAACTCGCGACGCGAGGGCCGGGAGTCACCCGCGACGAGGACGAGCCCGGCGGCGAGGTCATCGACCCCTTCGAAGCGGGTTACGAGAACTGAGGCACGGGCGCCGCCCGGATCACCCTCCCTCGACGAGCGCCGCGAACTTGTCGAGCGCGCGTCGGCAGACGGGGACGTACGGGGCCGCGACGAGCGGGACTTCGATCACCGCTCGACACCGACCCGGATCCTCCGGATAGCGGTCGACCCGGTGGCCCGTGGCCGGAACCCCGGCGACCCGCCAGTCCCAGCGGAGGCGCGTCGCGGCCGTCACCCGGAACGGAACCCAAGCGTCCGCGACCCGGACCCGTCCGGTCGTCCCGCTCTCGACGTACCGATCGGTGCTCTCCACGCCCCCCACGGACGGGCTCCAGTCGGGCCACCGTCGCGTGTCGCGGAGCGCCGTCGCGGTCCGCTCAGGCGGGGCGTCGATGTCGCGGCCGACCGCGAGCGTCGTCCCCTCTCGGACCACCGCGGTTTCGCTGTCGCGATCGGAATCTCCCAACACGTCGCGTCCTCCAGCGGCGGCGTCCCTCATCGCTGTGATCCTCCGCTCAGATCCGAACGCACATCCGATACCCGGGGCATAAAACAGAGTCAATACGCAATTCGTCCACTTTTTGCGCTATCGTGGCACAGGACCATATTAATACCTTATATGGTATGAGGACTGATTATCTCTTTCCACGAAGGGTTAATACAGAGGTCCGGGGTATTGGGAGTCAATATGGCAAGCGATCGCGACACCATGAAAGACGTCTCGCACACAGCACCGAACGACACCTCCGCGGACGCGGTCTGGGAACGAGGGCGAGGACCGGTCGAGGAAGAGGAGGAAGAGTAGCGCGAGTCGACCGTTTTCCCTCGTCAGGCCAGCCCGTCCCGGCCTTCGTCGCCGATCCGACTCGTCGAGCGCGTCCTCTCGCCGCTCAGTACGCTGCTCGACGGGATCACCCGTCGGATGAACGCGTACGTCAGCGACGACGGGAACGTCGAGAAACCTTACACGGAGTGACGGACTACCGGACGGAGCGATCGGCTACCGAACGGAGTCGGGGGCTGGGCCGACCGTCATTTGTCGCGCTCGCTCGCCCTCCGGTGTCCTCGCCGTCGCCACGTTCTCGGGGCCGATAACCGCGGGCGTGGCTTTAACCCACGCGCCGGCGGAGGCGCAGGCATGATCGAGGTGTCGGGGCTGCGGAAGACCTACGGTGACTTCGCGGCCGTCGTCGACAGCGACTTCTCCGTCGACGACGGCGAGGTGTTCGGGATCGTCGGCCCGAACGGGGCCGGCAAGACGACGACGCTGAAGGTGATCGCCGGTCTCGTCGAACCGACCGACGGCGAGGTGACCGTCGCCGGGTTCGACGCCTCGGACCCCGAGATGCGTCGCCACCTCGGGTTCCTGCCCGAGGATTCGCCGCTGTACGAGGAGATGACCGCGCGGTCGTACCTCCGCTTCTTCGCCGACCTCTACGACGTACCCCGGGAAGTCGCCGACGAGCGGATCGAGGCCGCGCTCGACCGGTTGGAACTCGACCACCGGGAGCGTCGCCTCGGCGACGTCTCGAAGGGAATGAAACGCAAGGTCGCAATCGCGCGCTCGCTGGTCAACGACCCGGACGTGCTGGTGTACGACGAGCCCGCGTCCGGGCTCGACCCGGTGACGACCAACTCCGTGCTGGCGTTCACCCGCGAACTCCGCGAGACGGGGAAGACCGTCGTCTTCTCCGCGCACAACCTCTACCACGTCGAGTCGGTCTGCGACCGCGTCGTGGTGATGAACGAGGGGCGGATCGTCGCCCGCGGGAGCGTCGACGGGATCCGCGAGCGACACGGCGAGACGACCTACCGCGTGTTCACTGACGTCGAGCCGACCGCGACGCCGCCCCTCGACGACCTCGACGCGACGCCCGAGGAGGTCGGCGACCGGTACCGCACGGCGGTCCCGAGCATGGACGCGGTCGCGGCCGTCCGCGAGGCCGCCGCCGACGCCGGCGGCGAGGTCGTCGACATCCGGAGCCGCGAGCCGAGCTTGGAGGACGTGTTCCTCGACATCGTCGGCCGGCCGATGCCCGGCCGCTACACCGGCGACGGGCTCGACGACGGCGAGGTCGACGGGCAAGAGCCTGACGGGCCGGAAAACGACCGATCGACCGACGAAACAGAGCGGGAGACGGCGGCGACCGCGACGGAGGCCACAGAGTGACCGACCGGCTGCGTCGCCTCGGTCGACGGCTCGCCGTCGCCGGCCGCCGAGTGCTTCGCGTCGCCAAGTGGGAGTCGGCGCGGGCGTCCGGCGGCGTCGACCGCCGGACGCTCGCCGCGGGCGTCGCCCTGCTTCTCGTCGCCGGCGGCGTCGTCGGGGTCGGCGTGGCCACCGGCGTCGCCGGCCTCGACGTCGACCAAGACGTGTACCGGGTCGGCGTCGACGCCGGCTCGCCGTACGCGGAGGCGATCGAGGAGGAAGCGTCGCTGCGACCGGTCCCGGCCGAGACCGCGTCGCTCGGCGACTCCGCCGACGCGGTGGTGGTGACCGTGGTGCGGCCCGGTTCCGTCGACGACGGGGCGATCGATCCGGCGGACGTCGACTCGGTCGTCGTCCGCGCGACCGACACGCGGAAGGGCGAGGCGGCCGCCGCGTCGGTTCGCGAGGCGGTCGAGGCGCACAACGAGCGGCTGCTGCGCGCCGAGCCGAACCGGACCGCGGCGTTCCCGGTCACCGTTACGCTCCGGTACGTCGGCAGGACGACCGGGTTCGACGACGGCGCGACGCTCGGCGGGAGCGACGGCAGTCGGACGGGCGATCCGGGCGGCGGCAGCGCGAGCGACGGGGACGACGGCGGCACCGCGGCCGATGGCGGAACGGACGGCGACGGCACGGAGACGAGCGGTTCCGGGTCGGACGCGGACTCCGCCGGCGACTCCGGTGGGGCCGACTCGGGCGACGGTTCCTCCGGAGACGCGTCGACCGACGGGGAGTCCGGCGGCGGGTCCGCTCCCGACTCGGGAGCGGGCGCAACCGCCGACCCGGGCTCTGATGGCGGCGAGACGGGATCGGACGGGGAGGGCGGCTTCGCGATCCCGTCGATCGGCGGCGGGGCGTTCGGCGCGGACACGACCGGTTCGCCCGCCTCGATCACGCCGCCGTTCCCGTTCACCTCGCTGCTCTTGGCGTTCGCCTTCCTCGTACCGATGAACTTCCTGATACAGGCGTACGGCTCCTCTATCCTCGACGAGCGGACGAACCGTCGCGGAGAACCACTGCTCGTCACGCCGCTCGCGCCGGCGGAGATCGTCGCGGGCAAGACGCTTCCGTACGCGGCGGCCGCCGCGGTCGTCACGACCCTCATCGCGCTCGTGATCGGCGGCGGACCGCTCTCCGTGGTGGCGGTGGCGCCCGTCGCAGCGACGTTCCTCGGGGCCACCTTCGTCGGCGCGATGTTCGCGCGGTCGTTCAAGGAACTCACCTTCGTCACGGTTGGCGTGAGCGTCCTCCTGACGACCTACGCGTTCGTCCCGGCCATCTTCACGAACGTGACGCCCGTCGCGCTCGTCTCGCCACTGACCCTCGTCGTCTTCGACCTTCAGGGCGAGGCGGTGTCGGCGGGCCAAGTTCTCTTTTCGACCGCGCCGATGGCGGTCGGGGCGACTCTGCTTTTCGGCCTCGGGCTCGGCGTCTACCGCGAGGAGGACATGTTCTCCCAGAAGCCCGTGACGCGGAAGTTCCTCGACGCGCTCGCGGTCCGGCTCTCGGCGGTGCGGACCGGCGGCGGACCCGGCGGCGTCGGGGGCGCGCTCTTCGACCGCGAGCGGCTCCGCGCGCTCGGTTCGGTCGCGTTCCTCACCGCCTGTACGATTCCCTTCGTGTTCGTCGCGGAGCTTCTGGCCGTCGCGGTGCTGTTCGCGCTGCCAGTCACCGTGTCGATCCCGGTGTTGCTCGTGACGATCGCGTTCATCGAGGAGGTCGCGAAGAGCGTCGCCCTGTACGCCGGGTTCGAGCGCGGCGTCTTCGGGCGGAGCGACCGCGTCGCGCTCGCGGTCGGCGTCGCGTCCGGGACCGGCTTCTTCCTCGCGGAGAAGGCCACGGCGGTCGTCCAAGCGGTCGGGCTCACCGAGCTCTTCCTCGGCCGCGCCGCGTTCGCCGACGTGGCCGGGCTCTCCGGGCTGCCGCCGGTCGCGCTCGTGGCGCTGTTCTTCGCCCCGCTCGTCCTCCACGTGACCGCGACGAGCGCGGCCAGCCTCGGCGCGAGGAGGGGCCGGACCGCCTACGCCCTGTCGCTGACGCTGGCAACGCTGGGGCACGCCGCGTACAACGTCGGGGTGGTGAGCCTTGGATAGCCGCGTGACGATCGCCGGCCGGGAGCTCGCGGGGCTCCGCGCCGAGAAGACGATCCTGTTGGCGATCGGGATCCAGCTGTTCATCGCCGCGTTCTCGTCGTTCCTCGTCGTCGGGCTCGTCTCGATGTACGACCCGGGCGCGCTCGACGGCGCGCAGATCGAAGTCGCGGCCGCGGGCGACGCGGTCGACGACCTAGAGCGCGCCGCGAGCGAGGTCCCCGGCGCCTCGGTCACGCCCTACGACGACGCTGACGCCGCGCGAAGCGCCTTCGAGCGGAACGCGGCCGACGCGGTGGTGGTCGCGACTCGCACGGAGTCGGGACGGGTGTCCGCCGCCGTCACCGCCCCGGACGCCACCGTTGAGACGACCGTGATCGTGGTACAGCTGCGCGAGCTGCTGCGAACCTACGAGCTGAACGAGCGTGATCGCCGCGCCTCGTACCTAGAGGAGTCGCCGCTGCCCCTGCCCGACCGGAGCGACACTAGCCCGTACTTCACCTTCACTTACACCGTGTTGATCCCGCTCTTAGTCTTCCTCCCGGTGTTCATCTCGGGCTCGCTCGTCGTCGACTCGATCACCGAGGAGTTGGATCAAGGGACCATGGAGCTGCTCCGGGTCGCGCCCGTGACGCTCGCCGAGATCGTCGACGGGAAGGCGGCTGCGGCGATCGGGATCGCCCCCGCGCAGGCGCTGCTGTGGCTCCTGCTGTTGGAGGCGAACGGCACCGCGGTCGCGAACGTCGGCCCGATCTTGGCGCTGATGACCGCGCTGACGACGCTGGTCGTCGCCGTCGCGGTGGGCATCGCGGCGGTCGCGCCCGACCGGCGGGCGGCGCAGCTGCTCTACTCGGTCGCGGTCCTCGTGCTGTTCGGCGGCGCGACGGCGATGGCGGGCGGCCCCGCGAACGCGGTCGCCAGATTGGCGATCGACAGCGCGGGCGCGACGACGGGCGTCCTTGTGGTTGCGTACGCCGCCATCGCCGCGGCGGCGTACCTCGGCGTCCGCCGCGTCGTCTCGGTCGACGGGCTCGGACGCTGAGGGGGCGGATCGCTTCGGGCTCGGCCCGTTGTGCGGCCCGCCCCCCGAATCGATCAGTCGGCGAAGCGATCGCCGAACCGCTTCGCTGTCGGGAGCCGCCAGCCGCGGGCGACGGCGACGAGTCGGAGGCCGACCGTCACCGCCGCGCACGCCGCAGCGGCCAGTTCCGCGGGCCCGCCGAGCGTGCCGACGGCCCAGTACGTCGCGCCGCCCAACACGGCGCAGCTCGCGTAGAAGTCTTCGAAGAGGATGAACGGCGAGCGGTCGAGGAGGATGTCGGCGAGCGCGCCGCCGCCGACGGCGTTTATCGTCGCGACGGCGACGACGCCGAACGCGGACACCCCGGCGTCCGTCGCGACGATGGCGCCGGCGGTGGCGAACGCGGCGAGCCCGACCGCGTCCGCGACGACCGTCACCGGGTGCTCGTCGGGCGAGGCGAGCCACGCGCTCAGCCCGACGGCGAGGGCGACGCCGATCAGCCCTAGGAGTATCTCCGTCGGCGAGCGCAGCGCGAGGGGGACGCGCGCGACGAGGAGGTCGCGGGTGACGCCGCCGGCGAACGCCATCGCCAGCCCGACGACGGCGACGCCGAAGAGGTCGAACTCCTCGCGGACCGCCTTGCTCGCGCCGACCAGCGCGAACGCGACGAGCCCGACCGTGTTCATCACCGCGAACGGGTCGCCGAAGAGGACCGCGAGAGCGCCGCCCGTCATCCGCCGAACGCCCCGAGGCTGGACTGGAGTTCGCGCTCCGGGACGGCGTCGGTCAGCTCGTAGCCGACGAGGTCGCGCGCGTCGACGGCGTACGTGGAGCCGCCGCGGTCGAGTACGATCACCCGCCCCTTCCAGCCGCAGACGGTCCCCGCCGCCATCGTCTCGGCGACGGGCCGGTCGTCGAGGCCGAGCCCGTAGTCGAAGTCGAACCGCGCTATCGGGTCGAACCGGTCGAGGAGCGCTTCCCACGCCGCCTCGTCGACCGTGCGCCCGAATCCGTCGAGCTTCGTCGGGACGCGGACGCGGTCGACGAGGTCGTCCCCGGCGGCCAGTTCCGCCTCGACCTCGCGCGCGATCCGGCCGTTCGGGAACGTCCGGATGTGGGCCGCGCGGTCCGCGCCCTGCTCCCGGAGGCGGGTCCCGAGCCGCCACTCGCGGGTGACGCCGACCTTCAGTACGTCCGGCGCGAACGCCGCGAGGTACATCGCGTGCGTCTCGTGGCAGTCCATCTCGTCTTTCAGACACGTCCCGGTACACCGGGCACACACCCAGACCCCCGAGTGGTCGTCGCAGTACGGCACGTCCGCGGCGTCGCAGGCGACGTGGTCGCCATCGTGGACCGTTCCCGCGCAGCGACGCTCGCCGAGCCCGAACGCGAGTTCGGTGCCCGGGCTCGCGTCCACGTACTCGACGCTCCCGCCGCTCGCGACGTAGAGTCCGCCGCCGATCGGGCCGCTCGTCTCGACCGTCTGAGCGCCGTCCGCCCCCGACTCGGCCGAGTCGCGCGCGACGTCCGTCTCGTAGCCGACGACCTGCACGCCGAGCGGTACGCGAAGCCGAGGCTTATGAGCTTCGTCGGGCCCGATACCCCCTCGAATCGGATTTTATAAGTGAACTCGGCGTCGCCTCTCGGGCATGCGCACGGCAGCCCTCCCCCCCGTCGTCGCCGCGGTCGTCGCGCTCGCGGTCAGCGGCATCAGGCGCCTCGCGCCGATACTGCTCGAGTCGTCGGTCTCGCTGCCGTCGACCGAGGCGCTCTCGACGTACCTCCTGAGCGCCCGGTTCACGGCGTTTTTGCTGGTGTACGGGCTCCTGTTCGGCGTCGCTTTCCTCGCAGGACTGCGCGACGCGGACGCCTCCGCGGCGTCGACCGCGCTGGCGACGGGCGCGAGCGCGACCGCCGCGTTCCTGCTCGGCTCGGCCGCCGTCCTCTGGTACCTCGGTCCGGAGCGCGGCCCGGTCGCCACCGCCGTCTTCGCCCTCGGCGCGAGCCTCGGCGTCGGGATCCAGTTCGCGGTCGTCGCGTACGCCGGGGTCGCGCTCGGCGAGAGCCGCGGCGACGGGCCGATCTCGACGCGCCCCTGACCCTACTCGTCCGCCTCGCCCGCCGCGCCGCCGTGGACCGCGGCGTCGACCGCGGCCGCCAAGCGCTCGCGCGTCCGGTGGCTGGCCTCCGCGTCCGTGTCGACCTCGATCAGGTGCGAGCCCGTCGCCGCGTGGGCCCGGCTGACGGCGGCGGCGAGGTCCTCACCGACGACATCCGCGCGCTCCGCAGGGGTGTCGCCGCGGTCGGCGTGCGCGTCGGGCCGGGCATCGATCCGGACGTGTTCGAGGCCGTGGAGCTCCGCAAGCGACCCGAAGTCGAGCCCGTGCGGCGTCTTGAACGACTCGGTGAACGGCGGCTCGAACTCCTCGATCGGGAGCTTGTGAAAGATGCCGCCGCCGTCGTTGTTGACCGCGACGACCGTGACGTCGACGTCGCACCGGTCGACCGCGAGCAGCCCGTTCGAGTCGTGGTAGAGGGCGAGGTCGCCGACGACGAGCGTGAGGTCGTCGGTCGTCCCGCTCCCCGCGCCGAGCGCGCTGGGGACGATCCCGTCGATGCCGGAGACGCCGCGGTTACCGGGCGCGGTGACGTTCGCGGTCATCGGCCCGACGAACCGGTCGAGGTCGCGGACGGGCATCGAGTTGGAGACGAACAGCGTCGCCGGATCGGGGAGCGCCCCGGCGACCGCGCGGAGCGCGTCCCCTTCGTGGAACCCGGCGTCACCCTCGTCGGCAGCGGGCTCCGCGTCTTCCTCGCCGCCCCCCTCGCCGTCAAGCGCGTCGGCCTCGCGGGCGTGAACCGCTTCCGCGACCCGGTCGGCCTCCTCCCACTGCGCGCGCCAGCCTTGGTCTCCGCTCCCGCCGCCGACGAGCCGCGAGAGTCGGGCGCAGAGCCGGCTCGGCTCGGCGACGACGAGGTCGGTCGCGGCGAACTCGGCCTCGCGCCAGCGGCCGGCGGGGTCGACCTGGTACTGGTCGGCGCCGGTCGCGGCGAGGTACTTCCGGAGCCGCTTGGAGGTCGGCGAGGCACCCAACCGAAGGACGAGGTCGGGGTCGGCCCACGCGTCGCCCGCCGCGGCGGCGTCGCCCGCGTCGCTCCCGCCGTCCGCGAGGTCGGCCGAGAGGTACGCGTCGTAGGCGCCGATCACGGGCGCGACGCGCGTGTGACCGCCGTACCGGAGTCCGGAAAGCGGGTCGGCCAGCACGGGGAACCCGGTGGCGTGCGCGAGCGCCGCGACCGACTCCGGGTCGATCCCCGGCGGGTCGGCGGGGCCGGCGACGATCAGGCCGCGGTCCGCCTCCCCGAGCGCGGTCGCGAGCGCCCGGAGTTTGTCGTCGCCCGGTTCGGGGGCCCCGTGAGTCACGTCGACGTAGGGGCCGTCGCGCCCGCGCTCGGCCGCCTCCGGCAGGTCGTCGGGCACGTCGCCCGGGACCGGTGTCGGCTCCAGCGGCTTCTTAAACGGGGCGTTGAGGTGGACCGGGCCCGGGTCGGCCCCTTCTGCCGTCGCGACGGCGCGGGCGACCGTCGTGCGCAGCGACCGGAGGGCCCGATCGTTTGCGGCCGGCTCCGGGAGGTCTTTATAAAATCGAACCCCGTCGCCGTACAGCTTCTCTTGATCCGCGGTCTGGTTCGCGCCGGAGTCGCGCAGTTCGGGCGGCCGGTCGGCGGTGAGCGCGAGCAGCGGGACGCGGGCCTCGCTCGCCTCCATCACGGCCGGGTGGTAGTTGGCGGCGGCGGTGCCGGAGGTACAGATCAGCGGCGTCACGCGGCCGGTCCGACGGGCGCGCCCGAGCGCGAAGTACGCGGCGGAGCGCTCGTCGAGCTGCGAGAACACGCGGAGATCCTCGTGGCCCGCGGCGGCGACGGTCAGCGGCGTCGAGCGGCTGCCCGGCGAGGCGACGACGGCGTCGACGCCCGCGGCGACGAGCTCGTCGACGAGCGCGTTCGCCCACAGGGCGTTCCGGTTCGGCGCGGTCATTGCCGTCGCTTCGGGCGCGGACGTAAATACTCCGGCGAGTTCGGTCGACGCTCGGGCGGCGGGAGAGCGCGGTGGACGCTCGACCGGCCGGAGGCCGCTCTCGGCGCCGCCCTCACGCCGCGTCCGACGCCGACTCCGACTCGCGGCCCGTAACCTTGCGGACGCACGAGGAGCCGAACGGGCCGAGTTCGCCCGCGTCAAGTTCGACGAAGTGGCCCGTCGAGACCGAGGCGCCGCAGCGCCGACACTCGAAGTCGCCCTCGCGCGCGACGACCTGGCGCTCGTACTCGACGTAGGCGCCGCCGGTGTTGACCCGGAGCCGAGCGCCCTCGCGGTCGATGACGCCGCGCTTCTCCGCGGCGTCGAGGATGTCGCGGGTGAGCGCCGGGCTCGTCGTGATCGTCTCGATCCGGTCGACCGCCGCGGCGAGGTCGAGCTCCTCGCATTCGAGGTGCGCCAGCAGCTCGACGCCGAGCTCCAGCTTCTCGTCGCGGGTCGACGACCCCGTCACGGCCGCCGAGACGGCGCGATCCCTATTAAGTCGGCCGGACGCCGGTCGGTCTCCGTCCGCAAAGCGCGCGCCGGCCCCAGCGGATCGGCACATTCACGTTCGCCGCCCGACAGTTTCGCCCGTGGTTCGATCCCGCGATCGGTCTCGGCGTCGCCTCGCCTACCGCCGGCGCCCCAACGAGTTCTACTGGCTGTGGATCGCGGCGACGGCGACGTACGGCGTCGGCGACATCGTGTCGACCGTCGCCTTCCTCCGGTACGTCCCGACGATCGAGGAGGCGAACCCGGTCGTGCGGTTCGCCCTGGAGTCGTTCGGGCTCTCCGGGCTCGTCGCGCTGAAGATCGCCGTCTACCTCGTGATGCTCTGGATCAGCGTCGAGGGCGCGCGCGAGGGCGACGGGCTCCTCTACTACTTCCCGCCGGTGCTGCTCACGCTCACGGGGACGTACCTCACCGCGAGCAACGTGCGCCTGCTGTGGCTCGCCTGAGGGGCTGACCGCTCGCGTCCGGAGGCCGAATCCGATCTCGGCGCGGCGCTGCTGGTGCGGGTCTGGTTCGTGCTGGTCCACGACCTGCTCGCGCTCGGAACCGTCGCGGCGACCGAGCCGCCGGACGCCGCGCTGTCGGCGCTGGTGCTGTCGAATCCGGCGAGTCCTTCCGGGTGTTCGTGTTGAGCGGGCTCGGGGCGACCGACGGCGGCGGGTTCACCGTCGCCCTCGCCGGGAGCGGGCTCTCGACGGTCACACTGGCGGCGTCGCTCGTCGCGTGGTGCGTGGTCCAAGCCGCCGTCGCGGCGCAGTTGGTCCGTCGCCGTCGGCTCTGGCGCGAGGCGAGACCGGGCACGGCGACCGGTCGGACTTTTTCGATCGCCGCTACTGGATCCGCTCGATACCGTCCTCCTCCGGCGATTCGAAGTCGAGGGGGCGGCGCGGGAGGTCGTCGACGAACTCCCGGACGATCGTGCGCTCGACGCGCTGGAGCACCTCGCTACACGTGGACTTCGCGATGCCGACATGGTCAGCCACCTCGGTGAGCGTCGTCTCTCGGGGCACGTCGTAGTAGCCGCGGTCGACCGCCTCGAAGAGGACCTCGCGCTGGCGCTCCGTGAGCGACCCGCCGGGGTTGATCCGCTGTTGGACGTACTCGACCTCGAACGCCGCGCCCACGTCGCGGAGGGCGTCGCCGAACTCCGCGACGCGCTCGTGATTGCCCGTCACGTCGACGCGCGCGACGCCGTCGCGGATCTCGACCGGCATCTCGATGGGGACGCCCGCCCGGCGGGCAACCGTCTGTAGCAGGGGGACGAGCGCCTCGACCTGAACGGTGACCATCCCGTCGTCCGCGGCCATCACCGACGAGTGGGTGATCGTCTCGTGGTCGTCGATCGCGTCGAGGATCGGGTCCGATTCGTCCGCGGTGATCCGGACTAGCGCGAACCCCGCGCCGTCGTCCGGCGTCGCGGTCAACACCTGGAACCGCGCCTCGGGGAACTCACGCGAGACGTCGCCGACCCACGGACCGTCCGGGATCGTCACGCGGAGACGTGCCTGTGCCATGCCGGAGGCTTCGACGCCGGCGTGGAAGTAGCTTCGGCTCCGCGGTCGGCGTCGGAACATGTTCGGCGGAACGGACCCAGAGATCGGGTCCGTACCACCGGATATGAGTTCCAGGCCCGACGAATCGGCGGCGGTGGAGGGCTCGACGCGCGGGACCTCGCGCCGCCGAAACCGCTGCGCGAGACGCTCGAACGCGCCGAGTCGCTCGGCGGTCATGACGTGTTGGTCCAGTACAACGACCGAACGCCGCAGTCCCTCTTCCCGCGGCTCGACGACCGCGGGTACGCCTACGCCGCGGTCGGGACCGACGCGCCCACCGCGGTCGTCACGGCGATCTGGCCGGGCGAGGGCGAGTGGACCGTTTCGGACGAGCGAGCGGAGGAGGGCGATCAGACCGACGCGAGGGAGCGGTCCGGCGAAGGCGACGCGACCTGAGTTACTTCGAATCCGCCAGTACGCGTGAGAGTGACATAACCGTCCAAATCGCGGCACAGGCGATCCAGACCCCGGGGCTCGTGAGCAGGGTTATCGCTCGCTCAGTCGAGTACAGTACGAACAACCATGGCGGTATTCCAACGACGAATGATACAAATCCCAACCGCGACGGCTCGCATAGCTCGCTGCGCTCCTCGCTCGTTCGCTCCACTCACTGCGGTGCGTGCGTCGTCAGGCTTCGCCCTCGCGGCAGCGTGGCGCGACGCGCCACTGGCAGCAGGCGGCGAAGCCGCCGGCGACTGCCCCTTTGAGTCCCACCCGACCGCACAGCGCCGCAGCCTCACGCCTCCCCAGCCTCGTCGCCCTCCCTTCGGTCGGCCGACTCCCTCGCGCGTGCTCCTCGCGGCCGCCTGCGGCGGCCGCGCGCAGGCACGCGCCGACCACTCTGTCATCTATAATCGATTGTCGGGGTCGCTCACGTGTATTTAAATCCCGCATCGCAGTTGTCGATCCGACTCGTCCCTCCCGCCGTCGCTCGCCGTTACGTCCGGTGAACACGTTCGGGAACGACCCCAAACGGGTCCGGGTCGTAGCCGGACGTGAGCGATGTTCGACGACCTCGACACGGACCGGCGGCCGCTGGTCCTCGTTTGGGAGGTCACGCAGGCCTGCGGGCTCGCGTGCCGCCACTGCCGGGCTAACGCGCGGCCGCAGCGACACCCCGACGAGCTGACGACCGCTGAGGGGAAGCGGCTGCTGGCGGACGCCGGCGCGTTCGGCGACGGACAGCTGGTCGTCCTCTCCGGGGGCGACCCGCTCGCGCGCGACGACCTCACGGAGCTGGTCGCGCACGGCGACGACCTCGGCCTCCGGATGACGATCACGCCGAGCGGAACCCGGTCGCTCACGCCCGAGCGCGTCAGCGACCTCGGCGACGCGGGGATCGCCCGCATGGCGCTCAGCCTCGACGGGTCGACCCGCGAGCGCCACGACGCGTTCCGCGGCGAGGAGAGCTTCGCGGACACCGTCGCGGCCGCGCGCGCCGCCCGCGACGCCGGGATCCCGCTCCAAATCAACACTACCGTGTGCGCGGACACGGTCGAGGACCTCCCCGCGATTCGCGACCGCGTCCGCGACCTCGGCGCCGTCCTCTGGAGCGTCTTCTTCCTCGTTCCGGTGGGTCGCGGCCGCGTCCTCGACCCGGTCTTCCCCGAGCGCGCCGAGGCGGCGATGGCGTGGCTCCACGAGGTGTCGGAGGAGGAGCGGTTCGGCGTCAAGACCACTGAGGCCCCGTTCTACCGACGTGTCGGGATCCAGCGCGCCGAGGCCGGCAGCGCCGACGCGGGGGCCGACCGACGGGGCGGGATCACGGCCGGCCGCGGCTTCGCGTTCGTCGGCCACACCGGTGAGGTGTACCCGTCCGGGTTCCTGCCCGAGTCGGCGGGGAACGTCCGCGAGCGGTCGGCCGTCGACGTCTACCGGAACGCCGACCTCTTCGAGTCGCTCCGCGACCCGGACGGCTTCTCGGGGAAGTGCGGCGCCTGTGAGTTCCGCCACGTCTGCGGCGGGAGTCGGTCGCGAGCCTACGCCGTCACGGGCGATCCGACCGACAGCGACCCGCTCTGCCCGTACGTCCCGGACGGCTACGACGGACCGCTGCCCGAGCGCCAGCGAGGGGCCGACGGGGAGCGGTCCGAATCCGCCGACTGATCCCGGCGTCGCCGGCGACTCACTCCGGCCGTTCGCCGACGAGGAGGTCGAGGTCGGCGACGCTGCCGGCCGGGTCGAAGTCGAACGCCGCGCCGTAGAACGCGAGTTCGGCGGCGTGCGCCCGGGCGACGTTGTCGGCGTCGCGGAACCCGTGGCGCTCCTCCGGGAACTCCACGTACGCGTACGGCGTCTCGTTCGCGACGAGGGCGTCGATCATCGCCTCGGCCTGCGCGGGCGGGACCACCTCGTCCTCGCCGCCCTGTAACAGCAGCAGCGGCGCGGTGATCCCCTCGGCGTGCGCGACCGGCGACCGCGCCTCGTAGACGTCGTCGGCCTCGGGGAGCGGGCCGACGAGCCCGTCGAGGTAGCGCGACTCGAACTTGTGGGTCTCCGCAGCCAGCGCGCGGAGGTCGGCGACGCCGTAGTAGCTCGCGCCCGCGTCGAACGTGTCGTGGAACGCGAGCGCGGCGAGTACCGCGAACCCGCCCGCGCTCCCGCCCGAGATCGCCAGCCGGTCCGGGTCGGCGAACCCCTCGTCGGCGGCGTACCGGGCGGCGTTGACGCAGTCGAGGACGTCGCGGACGCCCCACTCCCCCT
>NZ_NEWJ01000060.1:0-15995 GCF_002135045.1 Halorubrum sp. SD683 | reverse complement strand
ATCCGCGGGCGAGGGGGGTTCGGCCGCGGGACTCGACCCGGTTCGGGTGACGGTCCGGGTCGGTGACGCGACGTTGGTCGCCGAGAACCGGTCCGTCCCGGCGAACGGGACGCTGACGGTGACGGCCCGCGTCGACGGCGCGGCGCTCGACCCGGGCGAGTACGACCTGACGGTGACCGTCGGTGGGGCGACGGCGACCCGCTCGATCGTCGTCGAAGAGGCCCACGCGGCGACGTTCGCGGTCTCCGCGATCGATGCCCCCGACAGCGTCGAGTACGGCGGAGAGCTCTCGGTGGCGGCGACGGTGAGGAACGTCGGCGACCGGGCCGGGACCCAGACGGTCCGGATCCGGTACGGCGCGGGAGCGAGCGCGAACCGGACGGTCGCGCTCGACGGCGGCGCGGAGCGCCGAGTGTCTGTCACGTTCGCGGACGTGCGACGCGACGGCGGCGCCCACCCGCTGGTCGTGACCACCGCGAACCGGACGCGGGAGCGCGCGGTCGCGTTGTCGCACCCGAGCCCGTACGGGGAGACGACGCTGGGCCTCTACGCCGACGACGCGGCGGTCGACCGGAACGTCTCCGGCGTCGCTGCGGCCGCGACGGGGTACTGGGAGCGGAACGACGAGCGCTACCTCGGCTATCCCGTCGCCTACGAGCGGGTGAGCGACGAGTCGCGGGCGGACGTCGTTCTCCGGTTCGACCGCGTGGAGCGCTGCGGCGTCGAGGGCAACGACACGCGGTACTTCGGCTGCGCGGACCTGCTCGTCGACGAGCCGCGGACGCCGATGACCGCGACCGTCGATCCCCGAGTCTCCGACGCGGACATGAACGCGACGATCATCCACGAGCTCGGCCACGTTCAGGGGCTCGAACACGGCGAGGAGCCGGCCGGGCTGATGAACGCGACGAGCACGCTCGCGACGCATCGGCCCTTGAAGATCCACTTGCGCGCCGACGACGGCGCGGTCACGGGGCCCGTCGAGGACGAGGTGGCCGCGGCGCTCGACTACTTCGCGGGCCGCGAGGATATCGTCGGGAGCGACCGGTTCGCGTGGGAGTTCGTCGACAGCGCGCGCGACGCCCACGTCCAGATCACCTACGACGAGCGCGGGGAGGTCTGTATCACGGACGGAGGCGGCTCCTGTACGGTCGACGGCGAGTACTACGGGCAACAGGACGTGCGGCTGGAGGAGCTAGACGAGGAGGTCGTCGCGTGGCACGTCGGGTGGTCGTTCGCGCCGGCCCTGCTGGAGGAGGTGCCGCCGGAGCTTTCTCGCGAGACGGACCGGCGGGAGCGGGAGGCGTGGCCGGAGTAGGGTCGGGCGAGCGAGTGTGCTCTCGACGCGGGGATCGAGGAGACCGACCGCCTCATCGACCAGATCCTCTGCGACTGCTACGACCTGACGAACGAGGAGAGCAGGGCCGTGGAGGCGGCGGTCGCGGAGTAGGGACGGGAACCGGGGATAACGTCTTTCCACCCCGTTTCCGTACCGGAGCGCGCGGCACGGCTCACGACGAGATACATCGGGGCGGAGCGATCCTCGAACGCGACCGACGCGGCCGCCGATCCCGACGGCCAGCGGTCCGAGTCCGCGACCTATCCCGGGCTCCTGACCGCGCGGACCGCGGGCGGCCCTGCCACCTCGCGCCGGGGTACCACGGCGAGGCGACGACGCTGCCGGACCGCGCGCTCGGCCCCGTCAACGGCGTGGTCGTCGAGGAGGCGGGAACGCGCTACGAGAGCCTGCTGCTCGACGACCGCCGGCGGCAGGCGCAGTACGGCGCGCTCTTGGACGCGAACCTCGACGGCGACCGCGTGCCCGCCTTCGCCGTCGACGTTCCGCCCGAGGGCGGTCGGAAAGGGTACGGGGAGGGCGTCGACGCGGTCACCGAACTCGTGACGGGGACGGCGGCGTTGGCGGCGCTCGGCGTCGTCGGCGTCGCGCTCGGCGCGGCGGTCGCGGCGCTCCTCTGGCTCCCGCTCGCGATGACGGTGTGCCTCCACGTCCGTCCGCCGAGCGCGGTGCGGCGGCCCGACCGAATCGGCGCGTGCTGCCGCGGGGTCGTCGCCCGCGGCCAACTGCTGAAGCCTACTCGCTGGCGGCGGGCCAAAGAGGCCCGCGAGCCGGACATCGACGCGCCCGAACCGGACGCCTCGTGGTTCAAGCGATGAGCGACCTGCCGCGAAACTTCTCCGTCCGGGAGACCGTCGCCGTCCTCACGGCTTTCAATTAATCCGATTGCTTTCTGTAGTCCCCGTTATCCGTGTGCCGAGAGTAATTAGCAAAGGTCCGAACAGACCAAACAGAACCGTGGGAATTGCGATAAGAGCTTCAAACCAGTGAGCGTCTGTCATAATCCTACCTAATCTCTCAATGAATGTCGGATCTTGGCCGGAAACGTACCAAGCGAGGATCCCGAACACGAGGAGATACGACTTGAAGACAACAGATTGGAAACGAAGGCCGAGGATCCCACCAGTAGTTCCGAGTACGAGCAGCACAATAGGTGTGAGAAGCCAGTGTATACTTCCCGCAGTGGATGATGCTTCACTCAAAATGTAGAAATAACCATAGCCAGCAGCGAGCGGAGCTATCAGGTGCTTAATTACAACGAAGAAGAAAAACGGTAAAATTGTGTATACACGAGACAAGTAGTTATTCACTGTATCCTGTTGGTCGTTCTGAGTTGTATCCCGTGTGATGTCGTGCTTGTGTTGACTATTATGACAGTTAACGCAGAGCGTCTGAAGATTATCTAACGAATCAGAACCACCCTCGGATCGTGGCGTAAGGTGATGCGCGTGGAGTTCAGTATCTCCGGACGACCCACCCCGGGCACCACATTGTTGGCAGGTATAATTGTCACGTGAATAAACTTTTCTGCGCCTCTCGTCCCAATCATCAGGGTAGCTCGAAGCCGCCATATAGCGGTTTTATCTTTCTGATGCGCCGTATGAATATTATTCAAACTTGCTGATATTTAGAATGGCAAATCAGGAGAAGTCACCGCTCGTTACAGGTCTACGTCGCTCGCAGCGTTTCTCGCGGGGCAAAAATACGGACTCGCGGGGGTCCCGCGAGCGAGCACAGCGAGCGAGTGGGACCACACGAGGGAATGACTAAGCGAACGAAGTGAGGAAAAGGATGGACTCGCGGGGATTTGAACCCCGGGCCTTCCCCGTGCCAGGGGGATGATCTACCACTGATCTACGAGCCCTCGAACGCATTCGTTTGTTCCGCGGTGAATATCTTAAGGGCTTCGAATCGCGGACCGACTGGACCGCGCGCCGCCCACGCTCAGATCCGGTCGGAGTCGACGTACACGTCGAGGTCCACGTCGCGTCGCGATCCCTCCAAGTCGCGGACGGCGCGCTCGACGACGCGCTCGGCCTCGCTTCGGATCAGCGGGATCGCCTTCTTCAACACCCAGTCGAACGAGACGAGCCGCGGCAGGTCGAGCGCGTCCGGGCTGGCGGAGCCGGGGTCGAACTCGACTTCGAGCGCGACCTCGCAGGGCGCGTCGTCAGTCTCCTCGGCGGCCGCTTCGCCCCCGTCGGTCGACGCCGGCGTCACTCGCCAGCAGCCACCGGCGTCGATGTCCTTCGTTATCTCCCAGTCGATCCGCTCGGGCGGCTCGACGCCGGTCACCTCGGAGCGGGCGGTGTAGGAGATCTTCCACCACGCGAACGTGAGCGCGTACCGGGTGCCGGGGCCGCCGTCGCCGGTGACCGTTTCGACCTCTCGGAGGTACTCGGAGTAGTTCGCGTACTGCGGGAAGTCGAGCAGGAACGCGTACACGTCTTCGGGGTCGGCGTACACCTCCGTGCTCACGACGAGTTCGTCCACGTACGTGGGTTCGCGTGACGCTTATTAAACGGTCCGGCGACCGAACTCGACCGACGGCCCTGGGGTGATTCCCGTCACAGTCGCGGCCGATTGCGGAGTGACGGCGAACACCGTCGAAGCCCCGCGCCGCACGGCACCGCTCTACACACCTCCCCGGCCTCGTCGCGCTCCTCGCACCCCCCTCGGGCGCTCGGAGGTGCGCGCCGCTGTATTCACGCGGGTTTGTTCGCCTCCTCGGGGGCCAGGATTCGCGTCGTCGGAACCCGGAACGGGCCGCCGAAGCCGCCGGATACATGGGGCTTCCGGCGCTCATACGGCTATGGCTGCCGACGAGCGCAACGCCTTCGAAGTGTACCGCGACCGGGTGGACCGACCGCTCGGGCGGTTGTTCCACGAGTACGGGGCGTCCGAGGCGCACTGGCTCGTGATCGGGATGGTCGCCAACGTCGTCGCCCGGGTCGCGGGGCTGATCCCGCCGGTGGTGCTGGGCGTCGCCATCGACGCCGTCTTCACCGGCTCCGGCCCCTACACGCTCCCGATCGTTCCTGACGCGTGGCTGCCGACCGCGGAGGCCCCCCAGTTCCGCCTCTCAGTGATCCTCATCTTCGGGTCGTTCATCGTGACGGGCGTGTTCACGTACGTCTACGGCATCGCGGCGAACAACTTCGCGCACCGCGTGATGCACGCGGTCCGCACCGACTCCTTCGACCAGATGCAGCGGCTCGACATGACCTTCTTCGACGACAAGCAGACCGGCGAGGTCATGTCCGTCCTCAACAATGACGCCTCGAACCTAGAGGTGTTCTTAGACAACGCCCTCCAGAACTCCGCGCGCCTCGGCGTGATGGTGGTCGGGATCGCGACCGTCCTCGTCTACTACAACTACGAGCTGGCCGTGATCACCCTCGCCGCCATCCCGCTGATGTTCCTCTTCACGCTGTGGTTCATGCGCGCCGTCGAACCCCGGTACGTCGCGCAGCGCTCGGTCGTCGGCGACCTCAACACCGCCCTCGAGAACGCGCTCTCGGGCGTCGAGCTGGTGAAGACCTCCAACACGGAGGCCCACGAGAGCGAGCGCGTCGAGGACGCCTCCTTCTCGTACTTCCGGCGCACGATGTCGATCCTCCGGCTCAACTACGTCTACCGCCCCGGGATGGAGCTGCTCGCCGGGCTGGCGTTCGCCGCCACCTTCGCGGTCGGCGGCTTCTGGCTCGCGAACGGCCCGCCGGGCCCCTTCTCGACGAAGCTGACCGTCGGGACGTTCGTCACGTTCGTCCTCCTCACCCAGCAGTTCGTCGCCCCGCTCGCGGAGGTGTCAAACATCATCGACCAGTACGAGAACGCGAAGGCCTCCTGCGAGCGCGTGTTCGGCCTGCGCGACATCCCGGTCCGCATCGAGGACGACGACGACGCGATCGAACTCGGCGGCCAGACCCGGAGCGACGGCGGAAGTAAGCGCGGCCGCGGCGTCGACGGCACGGTCGACGACGCGACGGAGGACGCAGTTGACGACGCGACCGGCGACGCGGCCGACGCCGCGGCCGACCACGGCGGCGTGGCGGGCGCCGTCGAGTACGACGAGGTCTCCTTCGCGTACCCCGGGAACGCCCTCGTCGACCCCGAGGACGCCGACGAGGAGGTTCTCAGCGGCGTCTCCTTCTCGGCCGATCCGGGCGACACCGTCGCGCTGGTCGGACCGACCGGCGCGGGGAAGTCGACGCTGCTCAAGCTCCTCCTCCGGCTGTACGACGTGACCGACGGCGCGATCCGCGTCGACGGTCACGACGTCCGCGACGTGACCGTCGAGAGCCTCCGCTCGTCGGTCGGCTACGTCGCGCAGGACACCACGCTGTTCGACGGCACCATCGCCGAGAACATCCGCTACGGGCGGTTCACGCGGATCGATGAAGCGGACGCCGAGGAGAGCGAGGTGCGCGAGCGGGTCGTCGAGGCCGCGAAGGCCGCGGAGGCCCACGAGTTCATCGCCTCACTCCCGAACGGCTACGAGACGCGGATCGGCGAGCGCGGCGTGAAGCTCTCGGGCGGCCAGCGCCAGCGACTCGCGATCGCCCGAGTCGTGCTTCAGGACCCCGCGATCTTGATTCTCGACGAGGCGACCTCGGCGGTCGACACCGAGACGGAGATGCTGATCCAGCGCTCGCTCGACCGCCTCGCGGCCGACCGCACCACGTTCGTCATCGCGCACCGGCTCTCGACGGTGACCGACGCCGACACCGCCCTGGTGTTGGAGGACGGCGAGGTCGTCGAGCGGGGGAGCCACGACGAACTGCTCGCCGCGGACGGCCTCTACGCGAAGCTCTGGGGCGTTCAGGCCGGCGAGATAGACGAGCTTCCGGAGGAGTTCGTCGAGCGCGCCCGCGAGCGCCACGTCGACCGCGCGGTCGAGCGGGCGACGGAGAGCGAGGTCGACGCGGAGTCGCTCGACGACTGATCGGGAGACCGGTCGGCCTCGGTGGCCGGTGAAATATTCACCGGCGTCCCGTCGAGACGGGCGAGTGGCCTGAACCGGCGCCGTCGATCACTTCGTCTCGTCGCTTCGGATCGGCTCGTGCGTGTCCGGTTCGGATGATCGGATCGTATTAACGGCTATGAGCGCGAGCAGACTCGCCGCAGCGAGGAAGAGAGTAGGTACGGCGGTCTTGACGAGGAGGAGCACGCCGAGGAGTTCACCTGCGAGCGCGATGAGAAGGGCCACCGGTACGAGTCCGGCCGGCCGGTCCCGCGATTTCGAGGTCATACGCTGAACCGGTGGGAGACGGGATCGAGAGACGGTAAGGGCTCGATGCTGTCGCGACCGTGTTCGTCCACGGACACAGGTCCGACCAGTAACGAAGGCGATAATAATCCTGTGGCGACTGACCTGGGAATCGCTCGGTGCGAGAGACGCGTTCCGTACGCCTCCAGGCTGTCGAAATCCATCGCCGACCGCGGGCTTCGACGGTGCCGTGAGAGGCGGTGCGAATCAGTCGTCGCCGGAGATTTGCCCGGCCGCGTCGGCGTCGGCGTCCGGCACCGCGGCGGCGGGCGCGGGCGGCTCCTCGCGCACGTCGGCGCCCTTGCCCTCCGCGATGACCTCGGCGTACGCGTCGGGGAAGACGCGGACGAAGTCGTCGAGCGCGGCCTCCCAGTCGTCGAGCAGTTCGGCCGCGCGCTCGCTGTCGGTGTACTCGCGGTGGTTCTCGACGAGGCGGCGGAGCATCCGCTCGTCGGACCCCTCCAGCGTCTCGGAGACCGACACCATCCCGCGGTTCACCCGGTCGGCGAACCGGTCGTCGGGGTCGTACACGTACGCGATGCCGCCGGACATCCCGGCCGCGAAGTTGCGGCCGGTGTCGCCGAGGACGGCGACGACGCCGCCGGTCATGTACTCGCAGCCGTGGTCGCCGACGCCCTCGACGACGGCTCTGACGCCGGAGTTGCGGACCCCGAACCGCTCGCCGGCGACGCCGTTAACGTACATCTCGCCCGACGTGGCGCCGTACAGACAGACGTTCCCCGCGACGACGTTCTCGGTCGGATCGTACGACGCCTCCGCGGGCGTGTCGATCACGATCCGGCCGCCGGAGAGCCCCTTGCCGACGTAGTCGTTGGCGGCGCCGGACAGCTCCAGCGTGATCCCCGGCGCGAGAAACGCGCCGAAGCTCTGGCCCGCCTCGCCGTCGAAGCGGCACGAGACCGTGTCGTCCGGGAGCCCCTCGCCGCCGTGTTCGGAGACGATGCGGTTCGAGAGCGTCGCGCCGACCGCGCGGTCGACGTTGCGGATGTCGCGGGTGAGCGCGACCGGCGCACCGTCATCGATGGCGGGCGCGGCCTCGTCGATGAGGTCCCAGTCGAGCAGGTCGTCGATGCCGCCGTGCGCCTGCTCTCGGACCTTCGTGCGGGACTCGCCGGCGGGCTCGGCGATGACCGCCGACAGGTCGAGGTGCTTCGCCTTCTCGTGGTCGGTGTCGCGTTGGGCGAGCAGCCCGGGCCGACCGATGAACTCCGCCAGCTCGGTGTACCCCTGCTCGGCCATGATCTCGCGCAGCTCCTGCGCGATGAACGTCATGTAGTTGATGACGTGGTCCGGCTGGCCGGGGAACCGCTGGCGGAGGTCCTCGCGCTGGGTCGCGACGCCGACCGGACAGGTGTTCTCGTGGCACTGCCGGGCCATCACGCAGCCCGACGTGACGAGCGAGGCGGTGCCGAAGATGTACTCCTCCGCGCCGAGGGCGGCCGCGACCGCCACGTCGCGGCCGGTCCGCAGTCCGCCGTCGGCCGAGACGCGAATGCGGTCGCGCAGGCCGGTGGCGCGCAGCATCTGGTTCGCCTCCGCGAGCCCGAGCTCCCACGGGAGCCCGGCGTTCTTGATCGAGGTCTTCGGCGACGCCCCCGTCCCGCCGTCGTGGCCGGAGACGTGGACGACGTCCGCGTTCGCCTTCGCGACGCCGGCCGCGATGGTGCCGATGCCGGCCTCCGAGACCAGCTTGACGTTGACGTCGGCCTCGGGACTGGCGGCCTTCAGGTCGAAGATGAGCTGCTTGAGGTCCTCGATCGAGTAGATGTCGTGTTGGGGCGGCGGCGAGATGAGCCCGACGCCGGGGGTGGAACACCGGACGTGCGCGATCATCTCGTTCACCTTCTCGCCGGGGAGGTGGCCGCCCTCGCCCGGCTTCGACCCCTGCGCCATCTTGATCTGGAGCTCCTCGGCGTTCGCGAGGTACTCCGAGGTGACGCCGAACCGACCGGAGGCGACCTGCTTGACCGTACACTCCTTCTCGGTGTCGAACCGCTCCGGCGGTTCGCCGCCCTCGCCCGTGTTTGACTTCGCGCCCAGGCGGTTCATCGCGATGGCGTTGTTCTCGTGGGCCTCCGGCGAGAGGCTCCCGAGGCTCATCGCGGCCGTCGAGAAGCGCTCGACGATCGACTCGACCGGCTCGACCTGCTCGACCGGCACGGGGTCGCGGTCGGAGTCGAACTCAAGGAGGCCGCGCAGCGACTGGAGCTCCTCAGTCTGGTCGTTCACCAGTTCGGCGAACTCCTGATACTGCTCGTAGTCGCCCCCGCGGACCGCCTGCTGGAGCGTGCCGACCGTCTGGGGGTTCCAGCCGTGTTTCACGCCCGAGGAGCGGTGTTCGTACTCGCCGACGGTCTCCAGCTCGGGGTCAGCGCCGAAAGCCATCGCGTGGCGCGTGCGGAGGTCGTCTTCGATCTGCTCGATCCCGATCCCCTCGGTGCGGATCTCGGTCCCCTCGAAGTACTCGGCGACGAAGTCGGAGTCGAGCCCGACCGCCTCGAAGATCTGGGCCCCCTGGTACGACTCCATCGTCGAGATGCCCATCTTCGCCATCGTCTTGAGGAGCCCGTCCTCCAGCGCGTGCCGGTACGCCCCGAGCGCCTCGTCCTCGTCCGCGCCGTCCGGGCCGGCGACCACGTCGGCGATCGAGGCGTACGCGAGATACGGGTCGACCGCGTCGGCGCCGTAGCCGACGAGCGTCGCGAGGTGGTGGACCTCGTGCGGCTCGCCGGACTCGACGACGACGCCCGCGCGGTTGCGAAGCCCCTTGCGCACGAGGTGGTGGTGGACCGCGCCGGTCGCGAGCAGGCTCGGCACCGCGAGCCGGTCCGGCCCGACGGCGCGGTCGGAGAGGACGACCACGTCGGCCCCGTCCTCGATGGCAGCCGCGGCGTCCTCGCGGACGCGGCTCACGGCGTCGACGAGCGAGCCGTCGCGGTCGTAGGTGACGTCGACGGTGACGGAGGCGAACGCGGGGCCGTCGGACGCGCCCTCGTCTCCGGGGGTCCGTTCGCCCGGTCCGGGCAGGTCGCGAAGCGCTCCGGTCTCGGCGTCCGTCAGAACCGGCGTGTCGGCGACGATCTGCTCGGCGTGGGCCGGCGTCTCGGCGAGGAGGTTGCGCTGGTTCCCCATCCGGGTCTCCAGCGAGGTGACGAGCTCCTCGCGGATGTAGTCGATCGGGGGGTTCGACACCTGCGCGAACAGCTGCTTGAAGTAGGTGAACAGGGGGCGGTCGACGTCCGCCAGCACGGACAGCGGCGTGTCGTCGCCCATCGAGCCGACCGGGTCCTTCCCCTCGGTCGCCATCGGTTCGACGAGGTGGTTCAGCGAGTCGGTCGTGTAGCCGAACGCGGCCTGGTGGGCGCGGACGGTCGGCCTCGACTCTTCCCCGTCGCCCTCGGTGGTGGAGTCGGCGTCGATCCCCGCCGCGGCGCCGTCCTCGTCGGTAAGCGCGTCGAGGTCGACCTGCCCGTCCGCGACCCACTCGCCGTACTTCTCGTCGGTGAGCTCTTCGAACACCTCGTCGTCGGGGACGATCCGGCCCGCCTCGGGGTCGGCGACGAAGATCTCACCCGGCCGGAGCCGCCCGCGGCGGCGCACGTCGGCGGGCTCGGTCGGGAGCGCGCCCACCTCGCTGCCGACGACGAGGCGGTCGTCAGTCGTCACCTCGTAGCGGCACGGGCGGAGACCGTTGCGGTCTAGGACGCCGGCGACCTGCTCGCCGTCGAAGCCGATGACGAGAGCCGGCCCGTCCCACGGCTCGACGAGCGACGCGTGGTAGTCGTAGAAGTCGGCGCGGTCGTCGTTCATCAGGTCGTCGTCACGGAACGCCTCGGGGATCAGCATCCGCAGCGCGTGCGGGAGGTCGCGGTCGGTCTGGAGGAGGAGTTCGAGCGCGTTGTCGACGCTCGCAGTGTCGGACTGGTTCGGGTCGTCGATCACCGGCTTGATCGTGTCTAGCTCGGCCCCGAACGCCGGGTGGTCGAGGTCGGTCTCGCGGGCCCGCATCCAGTTGACGTTCCCGCGGATCGTGTTGAACTCGCCGTTGTGGACGATGTTGCGGTACGGGTGCGCGAGGTGCCACGCGCCCAGCGTGTTCGTCGAGAACCGCGCGTGGACTAAGGCGACGTGGCTCGCGAACCGCTCGTCGGTCAGGTCCGGGTAGTAGTCGGCGAGCTGCGACCCCTTCAACAGCCCCTTGTAGACGACGCGTTGCCGGTCGAGCGAGCAAACGTAGAAGCGGCCGGCGCCGTCGACCTCGGACACCGCGTTCTCGATCTCGCGCCGGGCGGCGTACAGCGCGCGGTCGAAGCCGAGCAGGTCGGGATCGGCGTCGTCGGCCCGGTCCTCCTCGCTGGTGAACCGCTGGGCGAGCCCCGCGCCCTCGACGGGGGCGACGAACACCTGCGACACCTCGGGCTCCGAGTCGAGGGCCGTCGCGCCGAGGTCGGAGTTGTCAGTCGGAACCGACCGCCACGCGAGCACCTCCAGCCCGTAGACGGCGCACACCTCGGCGATGACGTCGTGGATCTCCGCCTGAACGCTCGGCTCCGGGGGCATGAACACGGAGCCGACCGCATACTCTTCGGGGAGGTCCGCCTCGACGACGTCGCGGAATAACGCGTCCGGCCGTGCGACCATGATCCCCGCGCCGTCGCCGGTGTTTTCCTCGGCACCCGTCGTCCCGCGGTGTTCGAGGTTTTCGAGCAGAGAGACCGCGTCCGTGACGGTCTCGTGCGTGGACGCGCCGTCAAGGTCAACGACGCCGCCGATCCCGCAGTTCGACCGGTCGTCCGTCGGATCCGCGAGTCCCCCCTCCTGACCCGAGGGCTCCGAGTCGCGTACGCCCCGGGTGGTACTACGTGACTTGGTCATACGTCTCGCTTCGAATGAACAGGTAAAGGCATGACCCTGATAGGGGTAGGATCCATCGTACACACATTAGGGAATATAAGGTAATTATTCATCACGGGTGGTAAACAATTAACACGGACCAGAATCGATCAAGTATCTCGGTTGCTAGCTCCCGGACTAATATTATATTTACTTATATGATACGTGCGACTTCGCTAGGGCGGCAGAAGTGGCAGATCGTCCAGTCGGAAGCTACTCTTCGAGGGGAACGAACGAGCCGTTGATGTCCCACTCGTGGATACAGTAGACGTTTCCGGGCTCCGCCGCGATCCGCCACCCGTCGGCCTCGTCGTCCCACCGCTCTTCGCGCCCGCACAGTTCGCAGGTGCGCTCCTCCGGCGGTGTGATGGTCACGCTCATGCGCGAGAGAACGGCACCGCCGAGCAAAAGCATATCGACGATGGGTGGCGGCCGAGGACCAGCGGTGAACCGCCCGGGTGAAGAGGCCACTCCGAGGTGGTGACCGCCCCGTCGCAGTTCACGAGTTGCGGCCGCGGCGCCGAGCGAGCAGCGACGCGCCCGCGATCGCCGCGGCCGACGCGACGGCACCGAACCCGGGGAGGTCGTACGCGGTCGAGCGTATCGGAGCGTCGTCGTATCCGAGGTCGCTCGGGGCGACCGCGTCGGAAGATGAACCGCTCGCCTCGGACGACGTCGACGACTCGGCCGAATCGGTCGACTGCGCGTCCACGCGCTCGTCGGCGCGGTTCGCGGTCGACTGCTCACCGCCCGAGGGGTCCGCAGGGCCGGGTCCGTCACCCCCGGTGAGGCCGCCGGTACCGAAGGCCTCGGACGGCCCCGCAGACGACGGGATATCGGTGCGACCCGGAGCGACCGAGATCCCTACGTCGGGGGGACGCGTCGAGCGATTCGCGTCCACGCCGGTCGACCCTCCCGTGGGGTCCGAACGGTTGCTGGCAGCGGCGTCGGCGGAGTCTGGTGGAGTAGTAGTGTCCGACGGAACGGCGGGATCAGCACCACTTCCGGCGTTAGCGGGGGCACTACCCGGACCGTCGCTCCCGTCCGACTCCCTACCTGTCGAACCACCCCCGGCGACCGGCCCGCCACCGGGGGCCGCCGACCCGCCGCCGCTGGCCGGCCCGCCGCCAGACGCGCTAGTGCCCGCCGTCGCCCCGGACGGGTTCGCCGCCGTCGGGCCGCCCGGCGCGCTCACGGCCGTCGATCCGTTGCCGCCGAACGCTCGGTCCGTCTCGACAGTTGCGTTGGCACTACGCGATTGATCTGTTCCGGCGGTCTCGTTGTCGCTGAGCGATTGGTTCGTTCCGACCGTTTCGTTACCACTGGGCGATCGGTTCGTTCCGGCCGTCTCGTTGCCACTAGTCGATTGATTTGTTCCGGCCGTCTCGTTGCCACTAGTCGATTGATTTGTTCCGGCCGTCTCGTTGCCACTGAGCGATCGGTTTGTTCCAGCCGTTTCGTTGCCACTAATCGATTGGATTGTTCCGGCTATTTCGTTGCCACTAATCGATTGGTTCGTTCCAGCCGTTTCGTTACCACTAATCGATTGATTCGTTCCGGCCGTCTCGTTGCTACTGAGCGATTGATTCGTTCCGGCCGTTCCCTCGGGCGTCGCGTTCTCCGCGAGGGAGTCGGCCGGATCGAGAGCACCGTAGGTCAGGTTGGTCGTCACGCGGTGACGGTCGTTCGCCGCGGTCTCGCGCAACCGATCGTCGTCGACTCGGAACGTGCCCTCGAACGTCTCGCCCGGATCGGGCGGTGTCTCGGTGCCGAACGCGTGCTCTCCGTCGGCGACGAGGAACAGGCCGTCTCGGTCGAGGTGGACCGCGGATTCGTTCGGCATCCGGCCCACTGCCTCGCCCTCGGTCGAACCGTTCGCGTCGTCCGCGTCTGCCGGTGCCACTCCGAACGACAGGCCGTCGAGACGAGCGAGGTCCTCCCCGCGTTCCAGCGACGCGTTCGCGGCCGCAGGAAGGCCGGTGAGTCCGGACGCATTCACCCCGTACACGACCGTGTCGTTCGCGGTCGCAGTCGCGGCGGGTGCGAGCGTTCCGTCGGCGATCGCCTCGCGTATCTCGGTCGCGTTCGCGAAGTCGCCCGCCGAGGCCGCCCGCGTCGTGTACGCGGTCAGGTTGCCAGTCGAGCGGGGTCTGACCGTGACCGTGGCGGCATCTGTGGCGGTCTCGGTGCCGTGTTTCGACCGCAGCGTGAGATTATACGTTCCGGGCGAGAGCGGGTCAGTATGGCCCGTGACCGACTCGATGTCAACTCCGGACCCCGTCGTGACGAACGCTGAAGAGTTCGGCGACGCATACGTGTTGACCGATACGGGAGTGGGTCCCGTATCAGTAGTTGTCATTTCGAGTGTTGTGGTGCTATTTGTTGTGGATGTCAGGTATACTGTAGAATTATCATATGTCGAATTAATATAAAATTTAGATTTGCCACCTACAGACGCGTTATTAGTGTTACTTTTATATACAGTTGGGTTCCTGTTTTCCACGACGCGCACATCTTGAGTGATGATTTGATTCGTGTCTAAGTCACGTATTTTCGCTGTGTATGTACCGGGCTGAGAAACAAAAATAGATCTGCGTGTATTGTCGTCGGGATCCAAGAGAATGTGATCCCGATATATTTCTTCAAATCCTGACTTTGAAATGCTGAGAATAGCAGTTCGCTTAGTTCCGGTTGCTCCAATATCAATCGCAATCTGAGATCTAGTCACCGTGTCAGCAGCTTCAATGGTTGTTGTCGAATTTACCAGTTGTACTGTGGGATTTTCAAGATTGGGTTGTGTACCTATATTATAATATCCAGTATCAAGCCCGACCGTACTAAGATTGTGAATTGTCCGTGAATCAGGGGAGTCGGTCTTTCTGACTGTGTTTCCATTAGGTTTAGAAAACTTGTACCCTGTTTTGTTTCCTAGTCTAATTCCGATATTTGAACCCAGACTGACAGTATATTCACCACTATCTGAGATCATCTTTTCCACACGGACAAGAGAGCTGTAATTTTCTTCGTGGGAATTCCTGCTTGTGGTAGAATGAATATTATTGACTTCTATTTCATCAATTTCTGGTTGAGTCCTATGTGAAGAATTGTGCCGGCCATTGAGTGGGTAAACGTACAAATATCTTCCATTTATATCGTACTTATCAGTATTTTCAGCAAGATAGACGCTTTCTACGTCTTTGTTAGAAAAATCAGTAATAATATATCCCTGAGAATCCGATATGTTGGTGTTAAATTCGAACAGTAGAGTCGGGGTAGACCTGCTATAATATAATGGCTTTCTTACAATCTGAGCAGGTACCGAGACGTTGACAGTTGTCGTATGCAAAGAGTATATCGCATCTAGCCCATGTTTATGTATAGGGGAATGAATACCGATAGTCAGCCTTGTCTCGCCCTCAATGTCTGTATCTCTAAGTGATATATGTCTATTACTTACATTTAATGTCTTAACTTTCTCACCGATAGTTCGATTATTATTTTCTCTCCAGATCGTCACAGAATTATTTATATTTAGACTTGAAATTTTCGAATAATTATAAATAACTGTCCGCGCAGATTCAGTATAAGTATCTGGTTTCAATCTAGCAGAAATGGAAGAAGATACGCTGAAATTAACGATTGCGTCTGTTTTACCTTGTTCAGCGGTGTAGGTGATATTCCGGTTTATTTTCTCACCCCTTTGGTTATATTTGCTGACGTTCGTTGTGTCTATATTATTAATATGGAGATCAAATCGCCCATATTTAGGAATCGCTGAAGTGGAAATGATAACGGTTGCGTTAGGAGAGTTTGGATTTTCTAGATATACTCCAGAGTTCCTAATTTTTCCATTTACACTTATCCAATAGGATGCCTGATTGTGATCTAATTTCGCCCCTGAATCGACAAGTTCTCCAATATGAATTCTAACGGGGTCACTAGAATCAAGGACTTCTATATTAGTGATTACCTGCTCCTGTTCCACGCCAATCTCAATGTCACTCGCACGATCTACGTCCCACAGATCGCCAGAAGCTGCGAATGTACCTGAGATCAGCAATAATACCACACCACCGATTACAATTCCGACCGACACCCATCGAAGCGATCGCGTTCGGATCATGGCGAACGGGCCGCGGATGCCAAGCGATAGCTCTCGGAACGGCCGAGGTCGACAGTCGACCCGGCGACCGCGAGACGTGTCTTGTACCCGCGGGATCTCTCACTCCGGCCGATCGTTTATAAATGACTTACGGAGGTGAAAGCTTCCGCTCGAGAAAATAATCGCATGAGTGCGGCGCCACAAGTGCGGAGATGAGTTTCGAAAACGCTCTTCTGTAGGAGATTGTTGATACTGGCGAGCTGTCGCTGTCGTGTCGAAGAGGACAAGGACACCGCGTCAGCGGTGTCCGACACGGATGATTCCGCTAGATGTGTTTGGGTCGGAATCGGTCG